>NZ_JBSFDB010000054.1:0-52541 GCF_053593695.1 Streptomyces sp. NPDC002144 | reverse complement strand
CCCGCCCCCGAGGACCCTCGCCCCCCGCTGCCGCCCGCGGCGGCCCGCAGGCTCGCGCTGCTCCTGGCCGACCGCCCCGGGACCAGTACCGGTGGCCGCAGGGGCACCGCCCCGGACCTCATGGAGTTGCTCCCGCAGTGGCTGGCGGCGGCGAACGCGCGCGGTTTCGCCCCGCCCCCGCAGGTGCTGCCCGCCCTCCTGGACGCGGCCCGCGGCCGTACGGACCTGCGTCCGGCGGCGCTGACGTTCGCGGGGCCACGCGCGACCTGGCTGGCCCGGCTCAACCCGGACTGGCGCTTCGCCCTGCGCGCGACCCCGGGCGGCGGTGCGGCGCTGCCCCGGCCGGAGGACGAGGAGCAGACGCGCAGGCTGTGGCAGGAGGGCCTGTTCGCCGAGCGGGTCGCCTTCCTCGGTGCGCTGCGCTCGCGCGAGCCCGCCGCCGCCCGCGAGCTGCTGGCGACGACCTGGTCGACGGAGCGGGCCGAGGACCGGCTGATGTTCCTCGACTCGCTGCGCACCCGGCTGGGCCCCGAGGACGAGCCGTTCCTGGAGCAGGCGCTGGCGGACCGCAGCCGAAACGTGCGCGCGACGGCGGCCGAGCTGCTGTCGGCGCTGCCGGACTCGGCGCTCGGCGCGCGGATGGCGGTGCGAGCCTGCGCGTGCGTGGCCGTGGACCGCACCCGTGAGACACCCACGATCACCGTCGAGGCCCCGCACGAGTGCGACGCGAGCATGGAGCGTGACGGTGTCGTGCCGAAGGCACCGGCGGGACGGGGTGAACGGTCGTGGTGGTTCGGCCAGTTGGTGGAGGCGGCACCGCTGCGGACGTGGTCCGCACGGCTCGGCGGCCGGACGCCCCGCGAGATCGTGGCCCTGCCGGTCGCGGACGACTGGCAGAGCGAACTGCACGGGGCGTGGTGCCGGGCTGCCGTACGGCAGCGGGACGCGGAGTGGGCGCGGGCGCTGCTGGGCGTCCCCTCGGCCCCGGAGGCCGGCGGACCGGGGGCGGTGTCCCTGGCCGAGCGCGCCAAGCTGCTCGGCACGCTGGACGCCGCCGAACGGGCCGGCTGGGTTGCCGGGTTCATCGCGGCGCACGGGCTGTCGGAGGCGTTCCAGCTGCTCGGGGTGTGCGCGGTGCCCTGGGCGGAGCCGCTCGGCCGGGCGGTGGTCGACGCCCTCAACATCGCGCGGGACGCGGGGAGTTACCCATGGAGCTTCAGCGGAGTGATGGGCCTGGCCGAACGCTGCCTGGACCCGTCGGAGGCGAGCAGGCTCGACGGCCTGCTGGCGATACCGGACGAGCACGAGGACGCGTCGCCGGGAGCGGGCGGTTACTGGGCGGAGGCGTTCCAGCGCCTGGTCACGACGTTGCGCCTGCGTGCGGCGATGGCTCAGGAGCTGGGGGCGGCCTAGGGATTCCCGCGACCCTTCGGGCGGCCGAGGGCGCGGTTCTGCGGGCCGGCGAGGGGTCTGGGGGCAGGGCCCCCAGGTCCGCGCGCCCCCACGCACCGGTACCGCACCGGGGCTCAGGCTCCGGCCGGCTGCCTGACGTTGGCCCGGACCCAGTCCACGATCGACTGTGTCGTCGCCCCGGGCGTGAAGATCTCCGCGACACCCTTCTCCTTCAGCGGGGGGATGTCCGCCTCGGGAATGATCCCGCCGCCGAAGACCAGGATGTCCTCCGCGTCCCGCTCCTTGAGCAGGTCGATCACGGCGGCGAAGAGCGTGTTGTGCGCGCCGGAGAGGATGGACAGCCCGATCGCGTCGGCGTCCTCCTGGATCGCGGTGTCGACAATCTGTTCGGGCGTCTGGTGGAGCCCGGTGTAGATGACCTCCATACCGGCGTCGCGCAGCGCCCGCGCGATCACCTTGGCCCCTCGATCGTGGCCGTCGAGCCCCGGCTTGGCCACCACCACGCGGATCGGACCGGCTGCCACACCCATCACTGCCTCCATGAAGCGACTGCATCCATTCCTACCGACGAGTACAGGGGTACCCGAATCGGCCCGGAAAGTGAACGAACGTTATCGACAGCATCCCGCAACCGGCAGTTTCGCGGTGCGGACCGAGGGGGAAATCACACGGTGGGACACGTTCATCGCGCACCGTTCCGGCGGGAACAGGCGCAACGGGAGCCGCAACGAGGTCGCCGCACCACCGCGCCGCAGGCCGCGCGTCGCGGGGGTACGGCGTTTCGGCATCGACTGGAAGGGCACGCAGGGCTCGGCACCGACCCCACGCATCCCTCAGTCGCGCCGTCGACCGTCTTCGTCGAGGCTATCCACGAGGGCACACGGGGGACACAGGCGTCCTCCTGTGTGCCGACAGGAGGTCGGCCATGACGGTCACCAAGGCGGTGCAGCCCTTTCTCCCGTTCTGCCAGCGACTGCTCCCGAGCAGGCTGGCGGGGCTCTCCCTGGCCCTGCTGAAGGCCACCGCCCTGGAACTCGCGATCCTCGCGGGCCACCTCCTGCTCTATCCCTCCGGCATCACCCCGGAACGCCGGGGACCGGCCCCCCTCCCCTCGCCCGACGGCACGGCCCAGCTGCCGACCGAGGCGAAACCCCCGGTCGTCCTGCTGCACGGCTTCATCGACAACCGCTCGGTGTTCCTGCTGCTGCGCCGCAGCCTCATCCAGCACGGCCGGCAGCAGATCGAGTCGCTGAACTACTCGCCGCTGACCTGCGACATACGCACCGCGGCGGAGCTGCTGGGCCGCCACATAGAGGAGATCTGCGAGCGCACCGGCAGCACCCAGGTCGACGTCGTGGGGCACAGCCTCGGCGGGCTGATCGCGCGGTACTACGTGCAGCGGCTCGGCGGGGACCTGCGTGTGCGCACCCTCGTCACGCTCGGCACCCCGCACTCCGGCACCCGGGTGGCGCCGCTGGCCAACGCGCACCCGATCGTGCGCCAGATGCGCCCCGGCTCGGAGCTGCTGGAGGAGCTCACCCGGCCCGCGCCCGGGTGCCGTACGCACTTCGTGAGCTTCTGGAGCGACCTCGACCATCTGATGGACCCGCTGGAGAGCGCCTGCATCGACCATCCCGACCTGCTCGCGGAGAACGTACGGGTGAGCGGGATCGGCCATCTGGCACTGCCCGTGCACCCCGCCGTCGCGACGGGGATACGCCAGGCCCTCGACGCCACGGGGTCCGGCGCCGCGGCCGCTGCCTCCACCGGTGGTCTGACGGTGGCGTGAGACCCCCGAACAGCCGAGCCACAGCCGTCGGAAAACCGCTTCACACCGACCGGACATCGAACACTCTTCGAACACAAGGCCAAACCCGCGCCCGCACTCCCCCGAAACACGGCCGAATGCCCGTTTCCTGCGCGCCCGAAACCAGTTGAAGATTGTCGCGCCCGTATACCGCCGGGTACAGTCGCCGCACTGCTCTGGCAGCCCCTGTTGTCGAGGCGAAAGAGAAGTTGGTGAACGACCGTCACCCGTCGGGGACCATGACCACCCCGGCTCCGGCTTCCGACGCCGCCGCGGCGCACTACGCGTCGTACGGCACCGAGGAGGCCCAGTACGGCGACTTCACCACGTACGGCGCCTACGACGCCAACGGTTTTCAGACCGGCGCGCACACCACCACGACCTTCGCCGCCGACCCCCTGTTCGGCAGCCTCCCCGACGACGGCACCGGCTCCTACGACAGCACCCAGTGGGCGACGGGCCACCACCAGACGCCGCACTACGACGCCTACGCGGCCCAGCACCACGCCGCCTATGACACCGGCGTGTACGAGACGGCCGCCTGGACCGGCGAGCAGCAGCACCTGTCGATGATCCCGGCGCAGGCCACCGGCCACGACGTCTCCGGGCAGTGGGACGCGAGCGCCTGGCTCCAGCCCGACCAGTCCGGCGGCGCGGCCGACCAGACCCAGCACTGGGAATGGGGCACGCAGACCTTCGACACGGGCGCGTACGACGCCACGCAGTGGAACGCCGACGCCCCGGCCGATCAAGGCGAACCGTTCGAGCAGCAGGCGACCGCCCTCTTCGAACAGGTCGAGCACGGCTCCTACGAGGAACCCGCCGAGGACGAGGGGGAGTCGACCGCCACGGGTGAGCTGCCCGCGGTGACCCCCCTGCTCGACGACCAGGAAGAGGTCACTCCCGCCCCGGCCTCACGCGCCGCCGCCCGCAACGCGGCGCGCTCCCGCCGCCGTACGCCCGCCAGGCGCTCCGCGCTGCTGACCATCGCCGTGCCCTCGGCGTGTGTGATGGGGGTCGCGGGGATCGCCGCCGCCTCGGTCGGCACCTTCTCCGGCGACGACACCTCGACCAGCGCCTCCGACGCGCCCACCGTGAAATCGGCCGTCGCCAACAACAAGCTGGACTCCCAGCTCGAGAGCCTGTCCGCCGGAGCCGACGACTTCGCCGACCGGGCCAGCCGGACGCAGGAGCGCATCGACCTCAAGGCGCAGCAGGAGGCCGAGAAGAAGAAGGCGGCCGCGGAGGCGGCCCGCAAGGAGCGGCTGCGCCCCAAGTACGTCCTGCCGGTCACCCAGCGGGGGCTCAGCGCCTACTTCGGCCAGGCCGGCGTCAACTGGATGTCCGTGCACACCGGCATCGACTTCCCCGTCTCCTACGGCACCACGGTGATGGCCGCGACCGACGGCACCGTGCGCACGCAGTGGAACAGCGCCTACGGCAACATGATGATCGTGACCGCGAAGGACGGCACGGAGACGTGGTACTGCCACCTCTCCAGCTACCGCGTCGCCTCCGGTACGACGGTGAAGGCCGGCGAGCCGATCGCGTACTCCGGGAACTCGGGCAACTCGACCGGCCCGCACCTGCACTTCGAGGTGCGCCCGGGCGGCGGAGCGCCGATAAACCCCCTGCCGTGGCTGCGCAGCCACGGACTGGACCCGACGTAAGCCGCCCAACTCTCCGACGAGCCCCCGCCCTTGGGACGGGGGCTCAGTGCGTCACAGCTTCTCGACCGGCGCGTAGCGCAGCAGCAGCCGCTTCGGCTTGGCGTCGCCGAAGTCGATCGTCGCCTCCGCGTTGCCGCCCGTGCCCTTCACGGCCACGACCGTGCCGAGCCCGAACTGGTCGTGGGTGACCCGGTCCCCGACCGCCAGCGACACCACCGGCTTCTCGGAGGTCCGGCTGGTGGCGAACCCGGGTACCCCCGACGCCGACGAGCGCGAGCGGGAGGACGACAGGGAGGCCGCGACGCCGGACGCAGGTCCCGAGGAGACGGGGGACGTGGCGCCCGTCCGCTTCCAGTCGACGTGCTGCGCCGGGATCTCCTCCAGGAAGCGGGAGGGGGGGTTGTACGACGGCTGCCCCCAGGCGCTGCGCAGCGCGGAGCGGGTCAGATACAGCCGTTCACGCGCGCGCGTGATGCCGACGTAGGCGAGCCGCCGCTCCTCCTCCAGCTCCTTGGTCTGGCCGAGGGCGCGCATGTGCGGGAAGACGCCGTCCTCCATGCCGGTGAGGAAGACCACCGGGAACTCCAGGCCCTTGGCGGTGTGCAGGGTCATCAGGGTGATGACTCCGGAGCCGTCCTCCTCCTCGTCCGGGATCTGGTCGGAGTCGGCGACCAGCGCGACCCGCTCCAGGAAGTCGGCGAGCCCCGGGGACTCCTCGCCCTCACCGGACTCCTGCTCGAACTCCAGGGCCACGGCCGCGAGTTCCTGGAGGTTCTCGATACGGGTCTCGTCCTGCGGGTCGGTGGAGGCCTGCAACTCGGCGAGGTAGCCGGTGCGTTCGAGCACCGCCTCCAGGACGGTCGCCGGGCCCGCGCCGGACTCGACGATCGTACGGAGGTCCTCCATCAGCGTGTTGAACTTCTTGACCGCGTTGGCGGAGCGCGCGGCCATGCCGTACGCCTCGTCGACGCGGCGTAGCGCCTGCGGGAAGCTGATCTTCTCGCGCTGCGAGAGGGCGTCGATCATCGCCTCGGCGCGCTCGCCGATGCCGCGCTTGGGGACGTTCAGGATGCGGCGCAACGGCACCGAGTCCTCGGGGTTGGCCAGCACGCGCAGATAGGCCAGGACGTCCCGGACCTCCTTGCGCTCGTAGAAGCGGACACCGCCGACGACCTTGTAGGGCAGGCCGACGCGGATGAAGACCTCTTCGAAGACACGGGACTGTGCGTTCGTCCGGTAGAAGACGGCGACGTCCCCGGCCTTCGCGTCACCCGCGTCGGTGAGACGGTCTATCTCGTCGGCGACGAACTGGGCCTCGTCGTGCTCGGTGTCGGCGACATAGCCCGTGATGCGCGCGCCCGCGCCGGCGTTGGTCCACAGGTTCTTGGGGCGGCGGGACTCGTTGCGCTCGATGACCGCGTTGGCCGCGGACAGGATCGTCTGGGTGGAGCGGTAGTTCTGCTCCAAGAGGATCGTCGTCGCGTCCGGGTAGTCCTCCTCGAACTGGAGGATGTTGCGGATCGTCGCCCCGCGGAAGGCGTAGATCGACTGGTCCGCGTCACCCACCACGCACAGCTCGGCGGGCGGGACGTCGTACTCGTTCGGCGGGACGTCGACGGGGTGCTCGCTCGTCCCCACCAGCTCGCGCACGAGCGCGTACTGGGCGTGGTTGGTGTCCTGGTACTCGTCGACCAGGACGTGCCGGAAACGGCGGCGGTAGTGCTCGGCGACGTCCGGGAAGGCGCGGAGCAGGTTGACCGTCGTCATGATCAGGTCGTCGAAGTCGAGGGCGTTCGCCTCGCGCAGCCGTGACTGGTAGAGGGCGTAGGCCTGGGCGAGGGTCTTCTCGAAGCCGTCGGTGGCCTGGGCGGCGAAGTCCTCCTCGTCGATCAGCTCGTTCTTCAGGTTGGAGATCTTGGCGCTGAAGGACTTCGGCGGGTAGCGCTTGGGGTCGAGGTCCAGGTCGCGGCAGACCAGGGCCATCAGGCGCTTGGAGTCGGCGGCGTCGTAGATCGAGAAGGAGGAGGTGAAGCCGAGCTTCTTGCTCTCCCTGCGCAGGATGCGCACGCACGCGCTGTGGAAGGTCATCACCCACATCGCGTTCGCGCGCGGGCCGACGAGCTGCTCGACGCGCTCCTTCATCTCACCGGCGGCCTTGTTGGTGAAGGTGATCGCCAGGACCTGGCCCGGGTGCACGTTCCGCTCGGCCAGGAGGTGGGCGATGCGGTGGGTGAGGACACGGGTCTTGCCGGAGCCGGCGCCGGCCACGATGAGCAGGGGGGCGCCATGGTGCACGACGGCCGCGCGCTGGTTCTCGTTCAGCCCGTCCAGCAGCGCCGCCGGGTCGATCGCCGGGCGGGGGGCGCCGTCGCGGTAGTAGGCGTCCCGGTCCGGCGGCACGTCGAACTTCCCGCCGAACAGGTCGTCCGGAACGGGCTCCGGTACGTGATCGTCCTCGGGCGGCGGCGGGGGTTCCTCCGCGTGCCCGCGAGGGGCCTGGAGGTCCGCCAGGAAGCTGTCGTCAAAGAGGCTGCTCATCGCTCTCCGAGTCTAGGGCGCCCCACTGACAGCCCGCGGCCGCCCTGAGAACATCGCCGGATCCCGATGCCCCGTACACGCTGCGTGGCGCGCCATCACCGCACGTGGCCGGGTGGGTGGGGCCGGTCGAAGGTCACGGAAATGTATCGGACAAATCGAACATCAACCTTCACACGGACCACACCAGTTGGCTACCGTTCGGGCAGGCCGTACGACCCCCACCGGCGAACCTCGCCGGGCCGTGCGGCCTCCGCCGAGTCCGGGGCGCCGCCGCGCAGCCGGAGCCGGGGACCCACGAGGACCTTGGGGTGAATCGGCCGGCCCCCCTTCCGGGGCCCGGGCCGTAGGGCAACCCTTCCGAACCACCCGCCCGAACCCGACAGCTAACCCGGTAGGCGGACGATGGAAGGAGTCGCCGGTCTTGGCGTCGCACCGCAAGACACGTCCCGCCGTTACGCGCGTAGCAGGCATACGCACCCCCGCTCTCGCCACGGCCGCCCTCACCTCCGTGGCCCTGCTCTCCCAGTCGGCCAACGCCGCCCCCTCGGCCGACGGCGGCCCCAGCCTCGAGGAAGTCGAGAAGAAGGTCGACGACCTGTACCGCCAGGCGGAGTCGGCCACCGAGAAGTACAACGCGGCCAAGGAGAAGACCACCAAGCAGCGCAGACGGGTCGACTCCCTGCTCAACGACGTCGCCAAGCGCGCCCAGAAGCTCAACGAGGAGCGCGAGAGGCTCGGTTCCTTCGCCGCCGCCCAGTACCGGACGGGTGCCGCCGCGCCCGACACGGCGACCTTCCTGCTCGCCGACTCCCCGCAGGACTACTTCGACCAGACGCAGCTGATGGGCCGGCTGACCGCCCGCCAGAAGAGCGAGGTCGACGACTACTTCACCGAGCAGTCCGCGACGATGAAGAAGCGTGAGGAGGCCTCCCGGAGCCTCGAGACGCTCAGCACGTCGCAGAACGATCTACAGACCGCCAAGGCCACGGTGCAGAAGAAGCTCTCCGACGCGCGCGAGCTGCTGTCGAAGCTGACGGCCGAGGAGAAGGCGCGGCTCGCGGCGATCGAGAAGAAGCAGCGGGAGGAGGCCGCGCGCAAGGCCGCGGAGCTGGCCCAGCAGCAGGCGGCGGCGCGGAAGGCCCAGGAGGGGACGACGTCCCAGGACGGCACCTCCTCCTCGGACACCGGCTCCACGGACACCACGGACTCCTCGTACGCCGCCAAGGCCGCGAAGGCGCTCGCGTTCGCCCGCGCGCAGATCGGCAAGCCGTATGTCTGGGGCGCCACCGGTCCCGGCTCCTACGACTGCTCCGGCCTCACCCAGGCCGCGTGGAAGGCCGCGGGCGTGGACCTCCCGCGCACCACCTACGACCAGGTGAACGCGGGCACCACCGTCTCCCTCGCCGACGCCCGGCCCGGCGACCTGATCTTCTTCTACGACGACATCAGCCACGTCGGCGTCTACATCGGCAACGGCATGATGATCCACGCCCCCAAGCCGGGCGCGTACGTCCGCGAGGAGTCCATCTACTACGCCGGCGAATCAATCATCCACAGCGTGGTACGCCCCGCGTGAGGCGATGACCGCGACGCACGAACGTCCTCGCGCGCCCCGGTCGGAACCGCCGGGCACACGCGGCCCTTGGCACGCCACCCGACGGTGGGATGCGCGGCGCGCGACGGTCCCCGAGCGCCCGTCGACCGAGCGCGCGGCAGGCGTGTGAGGCCGCTGCTCGCGCCGCACGGCGGTGGGATGAGCGGCGCGCGACGCTCTCTGAGCGCCCGTCGACCGAGCGCGCGGCAGGCGTGTGAGGCCGCTTCGAGCGCCACCCGGCGTTGGCATGCGGGCGCGTGACGGTCCCTGCGCGCCCGTCGACCGAGCGCCCGGCAGGCGTGCGAGGCCGCTTCGAGCGCCGCCCGGCCGTGGGGTGCGGGAGCGCGCAAACGGATGCGGGCGGTCGCCTGCCGTTGCGGTAGGCGTGGGGCGTTGTTTGTGTGCCGGTGTGCACAACCGCGCCTCGGCGCGTAGGCGTCGGTCTGCGCCCCTCTTCCGCTCCGCGCGCCCGCGCGTATTTCCTTCTGCCCGCGCGCGTGCCCTTCTCGGACTCCTGGCTGGCCTCCCTACCATCGGCCGCATGCCCGGCAGCAGCAGCCCCGTGCCCGACCGCTCCGCTCTCCTCGTCTGGTGGGCGCAGCGGCCGCCCGCGGCCGGGGCCGCCGTCATGGCGACCGGGATCCTGTCGGTCGGGCTTCAGCTGACGGGACACGAGACGGTGTCGCGGATCGCCCTCGTGCTGACCTGCGTTGGCTGGCTGGGCCTGGCGGCGGACTTCGCCGCGCGGCTGCTGTGGGACCGGGAGAGATGGCTGGCGGAGGCCGGGACGCCCGGGTCGCTCGCCGCCGTCGCAGCGACCACCGTGCTCGGCACCCGCTTCTCGGTCCTGGGATGGCACACCCTCGCGGAGGCGCTGCTCGCGCTGGCGGCCGTGCTGTGGCCGGTGCTGCTCGTGGACGTCGTACGGCACTGGCGGCGGCGCATGCCCGGCGCGGTGTTCCTGTGCTGCGTGGCCACCCAGGGGCTCGCCGTGCTCGGCGCCGTGCTCGCCGCCGCGGAGTCGACGGCGTGGCTCGCGCACACCGCGCTCGTGCTGTTCTGGCTCGGCCTCGTCCTCTACGGTCTCGCCTTCGCCCGGTTCGACCTGCGGCAGGTCGTGGAGGGCGCCGGCGACCAGTGGGTCGCGGGTGGCGCGCTCTCCATCTCGGCGCTGGCCGGCGCGAGGCTCGTGGCCGCGGACAGCCCGCCCCCGTATCTGTGGAGCGGCGACGACCGCGGTGTCCTGCGCACCGTCACCTTCGCGCTGCTCGCGCTGGACGCGGCCTGGTACGCCGTACTGCTCGTCGCTGAGGTGACGCGGCCGCGGCCCGCCTACGACGTGCGCCGCTGGGCGACCGTGTTCCCGATGGGGATGACGGCGACGGCCGTCCTGTCGGTCGCCACCGCCCTGCACGTGCCGTGGCTCAAGGGGCCGGGGCAGGTGCTGCTGTGGATCGCGGTGGCGGCGTGGCTGGCGGTCGCCGCTCAGGCCCTCGCGGCCGCCCGCGCAGGCCTCAGGTCCACAGCACCGCGATGAAGACGTTCACCGTGGTGAGCGCGCCGACCAGCCCGAACAGGCTCTTGCCCACCTTCTCCTCGTCCCGCTTCACATAGACCAGCCCGAGGATCACGACCAGCAGCGCCAGCTTGACGCCGATCTTGATGTTGTTGACGTGATGGTCGTCGGCCTGGTTGAGCCCGACCAGGATCGCGCCGGTGACCAGCATCGTCAGCGCGCCGTGCAGCATCCCCGGGACGAAGCGGGCCTCACCGCGGCCCATCGCCTTCAGCTGGGTGAGGAAGCCGCCGAGGAGCGCGGCGATGCCGACGATGTGCAGGCCGACGAAGAGGTGGATGAGTACGTCCATGAGGCCGGAGCTTAAACAGGGGCACATGGGGCCTCCGACACCGCCCCGCCTCCCCCGACCCGATCCTGCATATATGCGGCCCATAGCACCATGCCGCCCGTACGTGTCCCGAAACCGTCACTTCGGTCAGCGTCCTGCGCGAAGTCGACGGTCCTGGATCGCCGTCACGGTCGTATACGGTCACCCGTCGGTCCGCTCGCGGCAGTTCCGCACAAGGCGTTACCCCGCCGACACCGTCAGGTTTAGCGTCCTCCCCCAGGTGACCGGCTCCCCACCGCCGCCCGGGCCAGGGGCGGCAGTCGGCCACCACCGCCGAGAAGGTCCGGCGGCGGGCCGTTCCCCCTGTGCGGGCCGTCGCCGGACGCGTAAGCCGCCTCGGTACGGGGCGGTCGTACGAAAGGACGTGCAGTCCACGTGGCAGCGCACCGCAAGCCCAGTCGGCGTTCGCTCGGCGGCAACACGGCCCGCACCGCCTTCACCATCGCCCTCGCGGGCGCGGCCACCGCCACGGCCTTCGACGGGACCGGACACGCCGAGCCGAAGCTGACACCGGCGCAGGTCAAGGCGAAGGTGGACAAGCTGTACCAGGAGGCGGAGACCGCCACCGAGAAGTACGACGGGGCGAAGGAGAAGGCGGACGCTGCCGAGAAGCGGCTGTCGACGCTGCGGGACCAGGCGGCGCGCAAGACGGACAAGCTCAACTCGGCCCGGGACGCGCTGGGTTCGATGGCCGCGGCGCAGTACCGGGCCGGCGGCATCGACCCGGCGGTGCAGCTCGCGCTGTCCGACGATCCCGACCGGTACCTCGACGGGGCCGAGTTCGTCGACCGGGCGGGAACCCGGCAGGCGGCGGCCGTCGCGGACGTCCGCAGACAGCTGCTGGACATCGAGCGGTTGCGCGGAGCCGCGCGCGTGGAACTGACCACGCTGAAGTCGCGCCAGGCGGAGCTGCGGCGCCAGAAGAAGACGATCACCGGGAAGCTGGCCGCGGCCCGGCGACTGCTGGACACGCTGCCGGCCGAGGAACGCGCCCGGATCGGGGCGGACGGGGGCACGCGCGCGTCACGGTCCGGTTCGGACGCGCGGGTCGGTCTGGAGGCTCCCGGTCCCGCGACCGCCCAGGCGCCCGACTCCCGGGCCGCGGCGGCCGTCTCGTACGCCTACTCCAAGCTCGGCAGCCCCTATGTGTGGGGCGCGACCGGCCCGGGCGCCTTCGACTGCTCGGGTCTCGTCCAGGCCGCCTACCGCTCCGCGGGCCTCTCCCTCCCCCGCACCACCTACGCCCAGATCGACGCGGGCCGCCGCGTCTCGCGCTCCGAACTCCTCCCGGGCGACCTGGTGTTCTTCTACTCCGGCATCAGCCATGTCGGCCTCTACATCGGCAACGGCCGGATGATCCACGCCCCGAACCCCTCGGAGCCGGTGAAGATCGCCCCGGTCGACGAGATGCCGTTCGCGGGCGCCACGCGCGTGGTGTGAGCGCGCGTGGTGTGAGGCTCACACCAGCCGGCGTGCCGTCGCCCATCGGGTCAGCTCGTGCCGGTTGGACAGCTGCAACTTCCTGAGGACCGCCGAGACATGGGACTCGACCGTCTTCACCGAGATGAACAGCTGCTTGGCGATCTCCTTGTAGGCGTACCCGCGGGCGATCAGGCGCAGCACCTCGCGCTCGCGCTGGGTGAGGCGGTCCAGGTCCTCGTCGACCGGCGGGGCGTCGGTGGAGGCGAAGGCGTCCAGGACGAAGCCGGCCAGACGCGGCGAGAAGACGGCATCGCCCTCCTGGACGCGGAAGATGGAGTTCACGAGATCGGTGCCGGTGATCGTCTTGGTGACGTAGCCGCGGGCACCGCCGCGGATCACCCCGATCACGTCCTCCGCCGCGTCCGACACGGACAGCGCGAGGAAACGTACCGGCTGCTCGGCGTCGGCCATCAACGCGGCGCAGCGGCGCAGCACTTCCACCCCGCCGCCGCCCGGCAGATGGACGTCGAGGAGGACCACCTCGGGCCGGGTCGCGGTGATGACGGTGACCGCCTGGTCGACGTCCGCGGCCTCGCCGACGACCTCGACGCCGGTCTCGTCGGTCCGGCCGATCTCGGCCTGCACACCGGTACGGAACATACGGTGGTCGTCGACGAGGACCACGCGCACGTGCCGCTCGCCGGCGCTCCCGCCGGTCGCCTCCACGGGCTCGTTCGCCTCGGTCGGGTCGCTCATGACGTCTTCTCCGCCCTCTCCATCTCCAGCTCGACCTCCGTGCCGCCGTCCGGCACCGCGCGCAGCCGCGCCGTGCCGCCGTGGCGCTCCATGCGGCCGATGATCGATTCTCTGACGCCCATGCGGTCGGCGGGTATCGAGTCGAGGTCGAAGCCGGGACCGCGGTCCCTGACCGACACGAAGACCGTCTTTCCCTCCACCTCGGCGTAGACCTGTACCGCGCCGCCCTCGCCACCGTACTTGGCGGCGTTGACCATCGCCTCGCGCGCGGCCTGCATCTGTGCGCCGATTCTCTCGTCGAGCGGGCAGTCGCCGACGACGACGACCTCTATGGGGACACCGTGCTTGTCCTCGACCTCGGCCGCGTTGCGCCGCACGGCGTCGGCGAGGTTGGCGGGTTCGTCGGCCTCGTCCTTGCCGGTGCCCTCCGGTTTGTAGAGCCAGGTGCGCAGGTCGCGCTCCTGGGCGCGGGCGAGGCGGCGCACCTCGCCGGCGTTCTCCGCGTTGCGCTGGATCAGGGTGAGGGTGTGCAGCACGGAGTCGTGGACGTGGGCGGCGACCTCGGCGCGCTCCTGGGCGCGGATGCGCATCAGGCGCTCCTCGGAGAGGTCCTGGGTCATACGGACGAGGTACGGCCCCGCGAGGAGCGTTATCCCGACCAGCACCGCGAGCGCGGCCTGGAGGACCGAGCCGAGATGGGCGGCGGAGCCCTGCAGCACGAAGACGCCGGAGACGCCCGCCGTGACGAGGAGGACACCGCCCGCCGCGCGGAGCAGGGTGAGGGTACGGCGGCGGCTGCCGACCTCGACCCAGCGGGCCCGGCGGGCGTTGTCCGCCTGGCGCCAGACGAGGGCGACGCCCGCGCCGACGAGGACGGCGGGCCACAGGTAGGCCTTGGCGCCGCCGCTCAGATTGACGTTGCCCACGAACACCAGGGCCACCACGACCATGAGGAGCAGGGCGACGATCTGACCCCGGTCCGGCTTGCGGGCGACGAGTCTGCGACGGCCGTCGGGCGAGGTCTCGGTGCCGACGAGCGACGGGGGCCGCTGCCCGCCGACACCGCCGACGCCGAGCGGTACGAAGAACCAGAACGCGGCGTACAGCAGCGCGCCGAGGCCGTCCGCCATGAACAGGCCGACGAAGACGAGCCGCACCCAGACCACGGGCAGCCCGAGATGCCCGGCGAGACCCCGCGCCACACCACCGAGCCAGCGTCCGTCACTGCTGCGGTAGAGCTTGCGCGGCGGCCGCGGTTCGACGAGGGGCGCTGCAGCGGCTTCCGGCATGGCATCGATACTCACACGGTCGGCGGAGCCGGGCATCAGGGTCGACCCCCGAGACTCCCCTGATCTTCGCCGACTCCCCCTGATCGATCTTCGCCGTCCTCACCGTCCCGGCCCGTCGAACGCTTCCCGGGCGCCGGCTCAGGGGCGATATCAGGGTCCGGCCAGGGTCGTCCCGACTCCCGTCGGGGGCGCCCGGCCGTCACCATGGACACATGACAGATCACCAGCACGCCGCGACGGGTCCGGGACCCGGCACCGGCCCGCGCCCCGCCCCGGGCGCCGGGCCGCGGGATGCCGCACCCGCCGCGCCCCCCGGCACCCCGCCCGACGCGGGCCCGCACGCACCCGCGGGCGCGCCCGGGCAGGCGGGCGCGGGAGCGGGTGCGCGGAAACAGGGGAGCGCGGGAGCGGCTGCTGGAGCACGGGAGACCGGGGACGCGGAGAGCACGGACGCCTGGACCGACACACGCGAGGCGGGGGTCGTGGGCGGGGAGGCTGGAGCTGTTGGCGGCGACGCGGGAGCCGTAGGTCGTGACGCGGGAGCCGTAGGCAGCGACCCCGGAGCCGTAGGCGGCAGCCCCGGTGCCGTCGGTGGCGACCAAGCCCCCGCCCCCGACAAGTTCCGCCGGGACCGGCAGTTCAAGATGCTTGCCGGGGTGTGCGCCGGGCTCGGGCGGCAGTGCGACATGGACCCGGTGATCTTCCGGATCACCCTCGCCGTGCTCTCCGCGACCGGCGGCATCGGTCTGATCTTCTACGGCTTCGTCTGGCTCCTCGTCCCGTTCGAGGACGACGAGGAGAACGAGGTCCGCAAGCTGCTGACCGGCCGCGTCGACGGACAGGCGCTGGCCGCCGTGCTGTTCGCGCTGGTCGGCTGCGGAGTGTTCCTGACCATGCTGAGGAACGGCGGGGTGCTGGCCTTCGCCGTGGTCCTCTCCCTGCTCCTCGCCGGCGCCGGGTACTGGTCGCGCCGGCGCGGCGCACCCGACCCCGACCCGCTGGCCGCCCAGGCCGTCGCGGACGCCCCGCCGGAGGCGAAGGCACCACCGGCTCCCGCCGCCTACCCCTCCTGGTGGCGCGACCCGATCGTCAAGGACGGGACGCACGTCGGCGGCACCGGCTACCTCTGGGGCCCCCGCGACTCCCGCGACCAGGACATCGCCGCGGCGGTCGACATCAGCCTCGGCACCCCCTGGACCGCCCACCCGAGCCCGCGGACCCCGCGCCCGGCGGCACCCAGGCCGCGCGGCCCCCGCTGGATCGGCGGCTGGATCTTCCTGCTCGCCCTCGTGGCCGGCGGCATCGGCACCGGCACGACCTGGCACGACCACGCCCTGGGCACCAGCCTGCAGACCGGCCTCGCCTGCGCGCTGCTCGTCTTCGGCCTGGGCATCGCGTTCAGCGCGTTCCTGGGACGCACCGGAGCCGGCTCGGTCTTCCTGGCCGTCGTGACGACGGCGCTGCTCGCCGCGTCGGCCGCCCTGCCCAAGGACATCAGTACGCACTGGACACGCACGACCTGGCAGCCGGCCGCGGTGGCCGACGTCGGGACGTCGTACCACCTCGGGAGCGGTGTCGGGACTCTGGATCTGAGCCGGCTGCGGGTGCCCGAGGGGCAGACGGTGACGACGGCGGCCGAGGTGGGGGCGGGCCAGTTGAAGGTCGTCGTGCCGAAGGACGCGACCGTGAGGCTGAGCATCGACGTGGGGGTGGGCGACATCCAGTTGCCGGGCGACGAGAAGAGGGACGTGGACGTGGAGCCGGGCAAGCACAAGGACGTCACCCTGGCACCGGCCCGGGGTGCCGGGAAGGGCGGCACGATCGACCTCGATCTCCGGGTCGACGTCGGACAGGCGGAGGTGGCCCGTGCTGCGTCATGAGTTCCAGCCGGGAAGGCTGGTCGCCGGTGTCTTCCTCACACTCGCGGGGACGATGTACGCCGGTGACGCGGGCGGGTTGTGGGAGACGCCGTGGTTCGCGGTGATACCCGTCGTCACCGTCGGACTGTTCCTCGCCGGTGTGGTGGGGATGGTCAGCCGCGGGATACGCCGGCGACGGGCGGTGACGGCTCGGCGGGACGGTGCCGACAGGGAGCCGGCCGCGCATGCCTGACGGAGCGTCAACCCCGTACGGGTCGGCGCTCCGCCACCGGTGGCCCCCGCCGACCAGGAGCTACCGGTAACCTCCCGCCCGTGTTCGCCGCGCTCGGAGTGCGGCATCCAGGGAGAACACGGGGGCCCCCGCCAGGACGAGGGGGAGCCAGGCCATCAGGTAGGCGAGGTCGTTGCCGTAGTAGTACGGGTCGGACGCCCAGCTCACCGTCAGCCACAGGCTGAGCGAGATCAGTGCTCCGCCGAGGGCGGCGAGGCGGGCGAACAGG
Source organism: Streptomyces sp. NPDC002144 (assembly GCF_053593695.1). Taxonomy (NCBI): domain Bacteria; kingdom Bacillati; phylum Actinomycetota; class Actinomycetes; order Kitasatosporales; family Streptomycetaceae; genus Streptomyces; species Streptomyces sp. NPDC002144. The sequence continues at coordinate 35,765 of NZ_JBSFDB010000054.1, read as the reverse complement.
CCGATCAGGGTGCCGATGCCGACGGCCAACTCGCCGAAGGCGATGGCGTAGCCGAAACCGGTCGGGTTCTTCAGCGCCAGGTCGACCAGGGCCGGAATGGCGGACGAGTCGCGAACGGACCGCATGGTGTCACCGATGGAACCCGCGCCGGAGGACTTCATGAAGGCGCTGTCGGTGATCTTGTCCAGGCCGGCGTAGATGAAGGTGACGCCGAGGAAGATCCGGAGTGGAAGGAGGGCGTAGCGGGTGGCGTTGTCGCGCCAGTTCCGGTCGCCGTCGAGATAGGGGGTGTGCGTGTCCGTGCGTATGCCGTGAGTCATCACTGTCGCCTCTCGCCCGTGTGCCGGGGCCCCTTGAAAGACGATACGTACGTCGGGGGCCGGGCGCTCAATGCGTTCGTGCCGATTTCTGACGGAGTGCGCGGGATCGAACAACGCGTCCGCCTCGAGAAGTGCCGTTCCCCTCACGGCGTCACACGAATCACTCGGTCACGTCGACCGCGTACCGGTTCGTCTCCACCCCCGCGGCCGTGACGACCTGCACCTCGACCCGGCCCGGTTCCACGTCCGCCGGTACCGGGACGGTGAGGACCGCGTCGGTCGGGTTGCTGAAGCCGCCGCTCACCGGGACGAGGGGGACGTGGACGTTGACCGGGCCGATGCGGACGACCATGCGGGAGAGGCGGTCGGCGCCCTGGGCGCCCGGGGGCACGAAACCGGCGCCGCGGATCTCGATGTCGTCGCCGGTGCGGATCGGGGCGTCCAGGTCACCCGCCTCCCGGGCGCGGACCACGGAGAGGATCACCGGGCGGCCGCCCTCGGCGTACTTGCCGGCCACGTAGGTCGCCGCCGAGACCAGCACCACCACGGCCAGTCCCCAGGGCAGGTCGGGCAGCTGGTCGGGGCGCCGGGCGAGCCGTACCGCGGCGAACAGTACGGCGACCGTGCTGATGACGACGTACTGGATGTCGGCGAAGCTGCCGCGGCCCGCGTCGTCGGTGAGCAGGTCGGCGGCCCTCGGCCGGTGCGCCCGTACCTTCTGCAGGCGTTGGGCGAGGACGCGCAGTCCGACCACGCGGCGCACCAGGACCGCGATCCCGCAGACCACCGCCAGCACGGTCACCACACCGGCGGCGCGGGCGAGTTCGAGGCCGGAGATCAGCGCGTCCCGTTCCGCGTGGTCGGAGGCGGCGGCCAGGCGGCCCACCAGCACCAGGACCGCGAAGGCGACGAGGAGGACCCAGGCCGCGGCCACCGTGCGGGAGGTGGAGAGACGGTTGTCCTCGCCGATGACCGGGGCCAGCGCGCCGCCCCGGGCGCGGTGGAACCAGGAGGCGGCCGTGAGCACACCGGCGGTCAGCAGCGCCGCCAGCAGTCCGGCCGTGCGCGCCGCCGTCCAGCCCGCGCCGATCGCCGTCAGAGCCTGTACCAGCAGCAACACCAGCACCAGGGCCCACAGGGTGATGGTCGTACGGAGCCACAGCCGGGTCAGCCAGGCCTCGCCCTCGGCGCGGCCGCGTTCGGCGACCAGTTCCGCGGACTGGCTGAGCTCCTCCGACACCCACTGGCGAGATGCCTGCGCGGAGTGGGCGACCGCGGCGGGCACCCCCTGTCCGGCCGCGAACCCGTCGCGCATCAGGAAGAACTCGGCGACCGCCCGCCGATGTCCCTCGCGCGCCCCGTGCGGGCAGTCCCCGCAGGTGCAGCCACCCGCGTGCGCCCCTCCCGGCGCGCCCGTGTCCGCCCCGCCTCTCGCCTCCTGCACCGCCACGCCCGACGCCCGCCTTCCGCACGATCCCATCGACCGGCGGCCCCCGTCCGGGGGTCGGCCGCCGTCCTGCAACTCCCCTGCGTTGCCAGCGAATTGTGCCCTACGCCACCCCCTCCCCGTCGGCCAGGTCTGGTCAGCGCGGGTGAAGCGGGGGCCGCCGTGTTGACCCTGCTGCGAGAATTTCCCTATGGCCGAGATCATCCAGCGCGACGGGACCTGGGCCTTCGACGGCACCACGGTCAGGATCACGCCGGGCCTGCACCGCTCCGTGCCGCTGTTCCGGCAGACGTACGGGGAGGTCGCCGTACCCCTCGAGGCGATCGCGGGTGTGGTCTTCGAGCCCGAGCGCAAGCGCGGGCGGCTGCGGATGCGGCTGCGCGAGGGGGCGGATCCGTTGCTGCAGGCGACCGGTGGGCGGCTGCCGGACGCGGCGGATCCGTACCGGCTGCTGGTGGACGTGGACCGTTCCGGGGTCGCGGAGTACGTGGCGGAGGAGATCCGGCAGGCGCTGATGCTGGAGCAGATCCCCAAGGAGCCGACCAAGGCGTATCTGCTGCCGGGTCCGCCGGTGCCGGTCTCGGTCCGGTCCTCCGACGGCACGGTCTCCTTCGACGGCACCCAGGTGCGCCTCGACTGGGCGGACACCTCGGACCGGGTCAAGCGGGCGACGGGACCGCGGATCATGGCGGTCGGCGATGTGGTGCAGGTGGAGTGGCTGCCCAACTCGGGTTACGAGGACGGCTTTCTGCGGTTCGTGACCCGGGAGACGGTGTTCTCCAAACTGCCGCCGGAGAAGGACCCGTACGCCCTGGACCTGTGGGGCAGCGCGCGGCGCGATCTGCTGACCGCGCTGGTCGCGACCGCGGTCACCGCGCGACTGCCGCATCCCTCGACCCGCAACGGCGGCGAGCTCGCCGGCCGCCGCCCCGTCGGCGCCGTCTCGCCGCCGGCCGACCACCACGACGTACTGCTGCGCAGACTGCGGGAGTTGGGCGAGCTGCACCGGGACGGGGTGCTCACGGACGAGGAGTTCGCGATGACCAAGGCGGCGGTGCTGCGCGGATTCTGAGCGCCCTGCGGCTGCCCCCTACGACAGCAGATCCGGTTCGCTGCGGCTGATGTCCTGCCACTGGGGCTGGTAGTTGATCCAGGCGACCAGGTCGCCGCCGAGTTGTTCGCGGGTCGCGACCGCGAGCCGGTGGTCGATGAGGAGGGGGCGGCCGGCCGCCTTGGCCGTCAGCTGGACCTGCGCGGAGCGCTCCATGGACAGGAACCACCAGGCCGCCGCGTCCACCGAGTCGCCGACCGTGAGCAGTCCGTGGTTGCGCAGCACGAGCGCCTTGCGGGTGCCGAGCGCGGAGGCGATACGGCGGCCCTCCTCGGCGTCGACGGCGACGCCGGTGTAGGCGTCGTAGAGGGCGTGGTCCTCGTAGAAGGCGCAGCTCTCCTGGGTGATCGGGTCCAGGAGCTCGCCGAGCGCGGACAGGGCGCGGCCGTGCACCGAGTGGCAGTGGGCGACGGCGACGACGTCCGGCCGGGCCGCGTGCACCTGGGCGTGCACGGTGAAGGCGGCCTGGTTGACGTGGTAGCGGCCCTCGATGACCTGCCCGTCGGAGTTGGCGAGGACCAGGTCGCTCACCGTGACGTGCTTGAACGGCATACCGAACGGATTGACCCAGAAGCAGTCGCTGTACTCCGGGTCGCGCGCGGTGATGTGGCCGGAGACGCCGTCCTCGAACCCGTACCGGCCGAAGAGCCGCAGCGCTCCCGCGAGCCGCTCCTTCCGGTGCCTGCGCTCGTCGTCGACCGAGTCGTGCATCGGCGGCATGGCGAAGCGCAGCCGATCGCTGGGCAGCGGAGTCGGTGGGGTCGGCCCGGGCATGTGGTCCTCCGGCACTGGGTTGCTTGACGAGGCGGAAGTTACCCTCGGTCAGCGCAGGAGAACAGAGCTGTTTTGTAAAGATGACGCACGCAGCCGATACACGACAGAAGATGTCCGGTATCGGCGGCACCCTGGGTCGTATGGCATGGAACTGGGCGGCTTTCAGCGCCGCCGAACCCGAGTTCGCGAAGACCGCCGAGGAGCGCTTCGGGGCCTTCACCCATCATGTCCTGGCCACACTCCGGCAGGACGGATCCCCGCGTACGACCGGTCTCGAGGTCCGCTTCCTCCAGGGTGAGCTGTGGCTCGGCATGATGCCGGACTCGCTCAAGGCCCTCGATCTGCGCCGCGACGCGCGGTTCGCGCTCCAGGCGAACCCCGGCGAGGGGCAGACCATGGGCGGGGGCGATGTGCGGATCGCCGGGCGGGCGGTCGAGGTCGAGGATCCCGTGGCGAAGGCCGCATACGGCGAAGAGGTGGAACCGCCGGAGCCGTTCCACCTCTTCCGCACCGAGCTGACGGAGGTCGTGCGGACCTACGTCGAGGACGACAAGTACCTGGTCGTCCAGGTCTGGAAGCCCGGTGAACCCCTGCGCACGGTCAAGCGCACCTGATCGTCCGCGTGCGGGGCCTACTCCCACTCGATGGTGCCCGGCGGCTTCGAGGTGACGTCCAGGACGACCCTGTTGACGTCGCGCACCTCGTTGGTGATCCGCGTCGAGATCTTCGCGAGGACGTCGTACGGCAGACGGGACCAGTCGGCCGTCATGGCGTCCTCGGAGGAGACCGGGCGCAGCACGATCGGGTGGCCGTAGGTGCGGCCGTCGCCCTGGACGCCGACCGAGCGGACGTCCGCGAGCAGCACCACCGGGCACTGCCAGATGTCCCGGTCGAGGCCGGCCGCGGTCAGTTCCTCGCGGGCGATGGCGTCGGCGTCCCGGAGCAGGTCGAGCCGCTCCTTGGTCACCTCGCCGACGATGCGGATGCCGAGGCCGGGGCCCGGGAAGGGCTGGCGCTGGACGATCTCATCCGGCAGGCCCAGCTCCTGGCCGACCATCCGGACCTCGTCCTTGAACAGCTTGCGCAGCGGCTCGATGAGCTGGAACTCGAGGTCCTCGGGCAGGCCGCCGACATTGTGGTGGGACTTGATGTTGGCGGTGCCGGTGCCGCCGCCGGACTCGACGACGTCCGGGTAGAGGGTGCCCTGGACCAGGAACTCCACCGCGGGGCCCTCGTCCGCGATGATCTCCGCCTGGGCCTGCTCGAAGACCCGGATGAACTCGCGGCCGATGATCTTCCGCTTCTCCTCGGGGTCGGAGACACCCTTGAGCGCGGTCAGGAAGCGCTCCTCCGCGTCGACGACGACCAGCTTGACGCCGGTCGCGGCCACGAAGTCCTTCTCGACCTGCTCGGTCTCGCCCTTGCGCATCAGGCCGTGGTCGACGTAGACGCAGGTCAGCTGGTCGCCGATGGCGCGCGCCACGAGGGCGGCAGCCACGGCGGAGTCCACGCCGCCGGACAGACCGCAGATGGCGCGCTTGTCGCCGACCTGCTCGCGGATGGCCGCGACCTGCTCCTCGATGACGTTCCCGGTGGTCCAGTCGGGGCTCAGGCCCGCGCCCCGGTACAGGAAGTGCTCCAGGACCTGCTGGCCGTGCGTGGAGTGCATGACCTCGGGGTGGTACTGGACGCCGTAGAGCTTCTTCTCGTCGTTCTCGAAGGCGGCGACCGGGACGACGTCCGTTGAGGCCGTGACGGCGAAGCCCTCGGGGGCGGCGGAGCAGGCGTCGCCGTGGGACATCCACACGTGCTGCTCGGCGGGGGTGCCCTCGAAGAGGGTGGAGGACGCCTTGGACACGTGCAGGTCGGTGCGGCCGTACTCGCGGGCGCCGGTGTTGTCGACCGTGCCGCCGAGGGCCTGGGCCATCAGCTGGAAGCCGTAGCACATGCCGAAGACGGGGACGCCGGCCTCGAAGAGCTCGCGGTCCAGGCGGGGGGCGCCCTCCTCGTACACGGACGAGGGGCCGCCGGAGAGGATGATCGCCGCCGGGTTCCTGGCGAGCATCTCCGCGACCGGCATGGTGCTCGGCACGATCTCGCTGTAGACCCGGGCCTCGCGGACGCGACGGGCGATGAGCTGGGCGTACTGCGCGCCGAAGTCGACGACCAGGACGGTGTCGGTGGCGGCTGGGGTCGCTGATGACACGGGGTGCCTTCCGGCGGTTGGGCGAGGGCTGTGGTACCGAGTCTAACTGGGTTGGCGTGGGTGACCTCGCCGCCTCTGGGGGCTGCCGCCCCCAGGCCCCCGCTTCGGCCCTGAACGGGGCTCGTCCTCAAACGCCGGACGGGCTGATGTATCGTCTCCGGCATGCTTCAGCACTCGACGTTTACCTATGGCACCCGGCCCACCGGCTGCCATGGTCGTGCTGCTTGAGCCACTGACAAGCGACTTCCCCAGGCGCCCCGGGCCGACAAGGTCCGGGGCGCCTGGGGTTTTCCGGATCCTGTCGCCTCGGGGCACCCCCTTCACCGAGGAGCCCGACATGACCACCACACCGGAAGCGACCATCGCGGAGGCCCGGGAGCGCATCGACGCGCTCGACGACCGGATCATCGGTCTCATCCAGGAACGGATGGCCGTCTCCGCCGTCGTGCAGCAGACCCGTATCGCCTCCGGCGGCCGGCGGGTGCACCTGTCCCGCGAGATGGAGATCCTCGACCGCTACCGCGAGGCGCTGGGCAAGCCGGGGACGCCGCTCGCGATGACGCTGCTCGAACTGTGCCGCGGTCGCTCTTGAGTTCGGGCCCTTCTCACCCGTACGGCGCGTGACCGCCCCGTGAACCGCCTCGTTGGTGGGGTGTCCGCGCCAGCCAGGGGCGGGCCCGAAAGAACCACGCGTGGCTTGCTGGAGCGATGAGACGCACGGGTCGTGCCGTGCGTCGTGGGACCTCGTTCCAGGGTCGTGACCGGACGGCAGGGGACAGCAGCCCGGTCACCCAAGTAAACGGTCGGCTCCGGGGACGCCCGGGGCCGACCGGCGGAAACTGCAAAAATGCACAACCCTGGGTCAAACGGTTGCGGAGGGCGCGTCCATCCAGCACGATGCCTAGAAAGCCCCCAAGTCCCACCGCGGACAACCGCATTGAAGTGTCCTTGCGGAGTGCCAGAGGTCCAGACCATTCGTGCGCCGCTTGTGTGCCCGGTCGGCGCCCCGGGGCACTCGGGACCACCAGGGCCCACTCAGGACCAGCGGCGCAACCCCCCGGCGCCGCTCCCCGGGCACCGGCGCTGCCCTGACGTCGGTGCTGACGGAGAAGGGCCCCGCGGCCTCAAGTCCCGCGGGGCCCTTCGCATGCCGGGTACGCCATGTGCCCGCCCTGCCGCGCGTCCGCCACTAGGTGCGGCTCACCGTTCCGCAGGAGTCCGCCTGGCCGATCGGGCGGCTGCGGTCGTACGGGTCGACGGACGGGCCGGTCGGGGTGGTGCCGTCGGTGGGCGTCCGGGACGGGAACCGCGGGTGCAGGTAACCGTCGTAGACGTCGCAGGAGGTGTTGCCGCCGTCCTCGTCGTAGCGCAGCAGGTTCAGCCGGCCGGGGGTGACCTGGTAGTGCGCGGGGTCGGGGAGTTCCGCGTCGATGACGCGGCGCACGATGGTGCGGGCGACCTCGTCGGAACCGTCGGCGGGGATCACCGGGTAGACGAACGTGTAGTCGGCGTGCACCGCGACCCCGGCGAAGTCGCCCTTCTTGAAGGTGATCCGGCCGCGGACCTTGATGACGTTCCCGGCGGGCTTCACCTCCTTCGGGTCGAACCGGCTGAACAGGGACAGCGGGTCGTGGTTCTTGCCGGGCGTGCGCAGGGCCGTGTCGAGGTCGTCCAGCAGCTTCGGCTGCTTGGGGTCGAGCACCGAGAGGGCCGCCTCGGGACGGCCGCCGGCCACCACCCTGGGGTTGAGGTTGGCGTCGACCAGCAGCTTCCTGGTCTGCTGGAGGGCCAGTTCGACCCGGTCCTTGGGGATCGAGCCCAGCGCGGTGGCCTTCGGCAGCACGATGCCGGCCTCGCCGTCGGCCCACTGCTGTGCCGGGGATCCCGCGAACGGACGGGCCAGGGTGGGCACTCGGGGGTCCGCGGCGGAGGGCGGCGCGGTGGGCCGCGCCGTCTCCTCGGGCAGCGCCGAGGCGGCCGCGTCCGACGTGCCGGAGCCGAAGGGGTCGCCGGGCAGCAGCGACGGCTTCATCGCGACGACGGCCACGGCGGCGGCGAGCAGCACGGCGAACACCGCGCCCACCCGGCGGCGCCCGCGTCCGCGCCCGTTCATCTCCTGCCAGGCCGGGCCGGTGCGCCAGCCCTCGGGCGACTTCCCCCGCGCGTCCTGCTCACGCAGCCGCTCGGTGACCATCCGGGCCCGCGCCGACGGCTCCTTGGGCCCGGACCTGATGTCACGTTCGCTGTCCTGGAGGAACTTCTCCCAGACGTCGTCGGGTATGGAGGGTTCCCCGCCGGAACCCGATCCGGATCTCGGCTCGTCGGACGGTCTGTCGGCCACGGGCGCGAACGCCTTTCTGTGAAGCGTGACATGGGAAGCGTGCAGCGGTGTCGAGCAGGAGAGCGTACGTGACGCAGGGCACATAAATAATCTGTGAAGGTGAACACAACCATTCACCCCGGTCACGGATCCAACCTGACGAACCAAGGGCCACAACCCGCGCCCCACACGCGGAGCCCTCCACACTGGACTCCCTTGAGGTCTTGATGAAGCTTCGCCGAGCCATGGGCGTGGCGGCCGCGACGGCCGTTCTGGCTCCCCTTGCCCTGCTGTCCGCTCCGGTCGCGTTCGCGGACGAGACCCCGGACACGTCGACCAGCAGCGCGGCGGCGCCGGAGAGCACTGCGCCGGAGACCACCCCCGCGGCGCCGGAAAGCACCCCGGCCGCCCCCGAGAGCACCCCGGCGGCGCCGGAGAGCACCCCCGCCGCCCCGGAGAGCACTCCCGCCGCCCCCGCGAGCTCCCCGGCCGCGTCGCAGAGCAGCTCCACCTCCCCGTCGCCGAGCCCCAGCGAGAGCTCCCCCGGCGGTGCCGAGCTCTGCGTCGACGAGAACGGCGACAGCACCGCCGAGCTCAGCGCCGACCTGAAGAGCGGTCTGTCCGGTCTGCCCGACACGATCGTCGCCGGAAGCGGCTGGGTGCCGTTCTCCTTCAACGTCACCAACCACGGCGACACCCAGATCAAGGACATCAAGCCGCTGATCGGCGTCGCCGCCGTCGGCTGGGAGGACGCGAAGGACTACTCGGGCCAGATCAAGGTCCAGGTCCTGGACAAGTCATCCGGCACCTGGAAGACGATCGCGGACGCCGCGGGCGAGGGCGGCACGTTCACCGCGTTCTCGCTGGACGCGGGCAAGTCGGTCTCGTACCAGCTGCGCCTCAGCGTCTCCGGCAAGGTGCCGGACTCCCTGGGGCTGACCGGCGGTCTCGCCGAGTACGCGGACGACCAGGGCTGCTGGGTCGCCGACGACCCGAACGGCTGGATCTACTTCTTCGACATCCTGGCCGCCGGCTCCGACGCCGGTAAGCCCGGGGACGCCAAGCCGCAGACGGGTGGCCGCAAGCCGCTGAAGGACGTCAGTGACGTGTCCGCCACCGGCAGCCTCGCCGAGACCGGCTCCAGCTCCGCGCTGCCCGTGATCGGCCTGGTCGGCGGTGTCGCGGTCGTCCTCGGCGCCGGCTCCGTCGTCGTCGCCCGGCGCCGCAGGGCCGGGTCGGACGCGTAAATCTCACCGGAACAACGACTCACCGCAACAAAGACTCACCGCAGGAAAAGTGAAGGACCCGCGCTCGGAGGGGAGCGCGGGTCCTTTCCTGTCCGACGCCGGAGCCGTACCGGCGTGGCCCTACGGCTTCGGCGGCACCGCCGGCATTCCCAGGAACGGCAGCCTCAGCGCGCCGAACGCCTCCGCGGGGACCGCCGGACTCTTCGGCTCGACCGGCTGGAGCCGCTCGTACGCCGCTCCCTGCGCCGGACGCGGGTCCGCCTCGCCCTTGTTGGGCCAGTACGACATCGCCCGCTCGGCCTGCGCGGTGATGGTGAGGGAAGGGTTCACGCCCAGGTTGGCGGAGACCGCGGCGCCGTCCACGACCGAGATGCCGGGATGGCCGTACAGGCGGTGGTAGGGGTCGATGACACCGGTCTCGCGGGAGGAGCCGATGGGGCAGCCGCCGAGGAAGTGGGCGGTGAGGGGGGTGCCCATGAGCTCGCCGACGTTGGAGCCGGCGAAGCCGTTGATGTCGGCGGCGATCGCGGACGCGGCCTCGGAAGCCGCCTTGATCTGCTTGGGGTTGGGGGCGCCGTGGCCCTGCCGGGCGGTGAGCAGTCCCTTGCCGACGCCGTCCGGCTTCAGGTACGTCGTCAGGGAGTTGTCCAGCGACTGCATCACCAGGCCGATGATGGTCCGTTCCGACCAGCGGCGGTTGGAGAGGGAGCGCAGGACCAGCAGCGGGTGGCGGGCGGCGCTCCTGAGCCAGGCCAGCACCCTCGACGAGCCTTCCGCGTACGGCACTTGGAGGATCGAGAGGCCGCCCATCGAGTTGGAGCCCTTGCCGTAGCGGACCGGCTCGATGTGGGTGTTCTCGTCCGGGTGGACAGACGAGGTGATGGCCACGCCGCGGGTGAAGTCGACCTGCGGGGCTCCGGTGGCCTTGCGGTAGCGCCGGTTGTCGGTCTGCGCGCCGACCAGGGCCTCGGAATTGGTGCGGGTCAGCTCCCCCAGCCTGTCCGAGATGTACGGCAGTTGCCCGCCGGCCCTCATACGGTGCAGCAGGGTCTGGGTGCCGTAGGTGCCGGCGGCGATGACGACCTGGCGGGCCCGGAAGGTACGGCCCTCGGCGCTGCGGTCGTCGGTCGGCAGGGTGGCGACCGCGTAGCCGCCCCGCGAGTCGTCCGTGACCGACACGACCGTCGTCATCGGGTGCACGACCGCGCCCGCCTTCTCGGCGAGGTAGAGGTAGTTCTCGTTGAGGGTGTTCTTCGCGCCGTGCCGGCAGCCGGTCATGCACTCGCCGCACTCGATGCAGGCGGTGCGGGCCGGGCCCGCTCCGCCGAAGTAGGGGTCGTCGACCTGCTGTCCGGGCGCCGCTTTCACCCTGCCCTCGGCGTCCTCGCCGTCGCCGAAGAACACGCCGACCGGCGCCAGGTGGAAGGTGTCGCCGACGCCCATCCGCTCCGCCGCCGCCTTCAGATGGACGTCGGAGGGGGTCATCGTCGGGTTGAGCCGTACGCCGAGCATGCGCCGGGCCTGGTCGTAGTACGGCTTCAGCTCCTCCTGCCAGTCGGTGATGTCCCGCCACTGCGGGTCCTCGAAGAACGGCTTCGGCGGAACGTAGAGGGTGTTGGCGTAGTTCAGGGAGCCGCCGCCGACACCCGCACCGGCGAGGACCATGACGTTGCCGAGCAGGTGGATGCGCTGGATGCCGTACATGCCGAGCTTCGGCGCCCAGAGGTAGTTCTTCAGGTCCCAGGAGTTCCTGGGCAGGGTCTCGCGGGTGAAGCGGCGGCCGGCTTCCAGGACACCTACGCGGTAGCCCTTCTCGGTGAGGCGCAGGGCGGTGACGCTGCCGCCGAAGCCGGAGCCGACGACGATGACGTCGTAGTCGTGGGTGTCCTGGGGCACGTGCTCTCCTCGTTGAGAACCGAAGCGTTCCTACTTGAAGCGCAGAGCCTTCATCAGCCGCAGGCTCCGGCTCATGAACTGCGCGTACTGCTCGTCGTCCATCCCCAGCGACGGAGCCATCGGCAGCAGCCTCTGCTGGGCTACCGTCTGGGCCTCGGTGTACTTGAGGATGCCCTCGGAGCCGTGGCGCCGGCCGAGCCCGGAGTCCTTCATGCCGCCCATCGGGGACTGGACGCTGCCGTAGGCGGGGGCGTAGCCCTCGTTGACGTTGACCGTGCCGGTGCGCAGCCGGGCGGCGACCTGGCGGCCGCGGGCGCCGTTCTTCGTCCAGACCGAGGAATTGAGGCCGTACGGCGTGGAGTTGGCGTGCTCGACGGCCTCGTCGTCGGTCGTGAAGCGGTAGACGGAGACGACCGGACCGAAGGTCTCCTCCGTGCACACCGCCATCGGCTCGGTCACGCCGTCGAGGATCGTCGGCTCGAAGAAGTACGGGCCGATGTCCGGGCGTGCGACACCGCCGGCGACGACCTTGGCGCCCTTCGCCACGGCCTCCTCGACGTGCCGGGTGACCGTCTCCAGCTGCCGCTCCCCCACCAGCGAGCCCATGTCGGCGCCGTAGGCGAGGGACGTGCCGAGGCGCATGGCCCTGGTGCGGGCGGCGAAGCGCTCCAGGAAGGCGTCGGCGATCGACTCGTGGACGTACAACCGCTCGATGGAGATGCACAGTTGGCCGGCGGAGGAGAAGCAGGCGCGGACCGCGCCCGCGGCCGCCTTCTCGATGTCGGCGTCCTCGAGGACCAGCATGGCGTTCTTGCCGCCGAGTTCGAGGGAGACGCCGACCAGCCGGGCGGCGGCGCCCTGGGCGACCTCGCGGCCGGTGCGCGTGGACCCGGTGAAGGAGACGTAGTCGGCGTGCCGGACGACCTCGGGGCCGACGACCGGGCCCTCGCCGATCACGACCTGGAAGACATCGGCGGGCAGCCCCGCCTCGATGAGCAGGTCGCGGGCCCACAGGGCGGTGAGGCAGGTCTCGGTGTCCGGCTTCATGACGACGGCGTTGCCCGCGACGAAGGCTGGCAGCGCGTCGCCGACGGAGAGTTCGAGGGGGTAGTTCCAGGGGGCGATCTGGCCGACGACCCCGCGCGGGTGGCGCAGCTCGGTGACCTTGGTGAGGGTCGGTACGGCGCCCGTGTGCCGCTTCGGCCTCAGATACGCGGGTGCCTTGCGGCCGTAGTGGCGGGCGGCGACCGCGACGGCCTGCACCTCCTCGTGGGCGTGCAGCCGGGCCTTGCCCGTCTCCAGCTGGATCAGGTCCAGGACCTCGGCCTGACGCTCCAGGACCAGGTCGTGGAAGCGCAGCAGGACGGCCGCGCGCTGCCGTACCGGCGTCTGCGCCCACACGGCCTGGGCCTTGCGGGCCGCCTGGAAGGCCTTCTCCACGTCCTCGGGCGTGGACTCCGGCAGGTCGGCCAGCTTCTCGCCGGTGAACGGCGTGTGGTTGGCGGTGCGTCCGGAGCCGACCACGCCCTTGGTGAGCTGGGCGACCAGCTCCGGGGTGACCACGTCGGAGGCGGTACGGGCGCCCTCGGGCGCGGGGGCGAGGGGGTTCGTGCCGGCCTTGGCCGGGGCTTGCGCGTCCGTCATGAGCCGCAGGGTATTCCGGTACCGAAACTTTGGGTACCCGTCGGTAACGCGGCTTCACCGAGTGCACACACACCGCCAGTGGTCACTGGCAAGGTTTGCGCTGATCAGGGCGTTGGGCGGGGGCGACGGGCGATGGTTCAGCCTTCTCCGATCCGCAGGCGCTCCCGCGCTCCCTTGAAGACGGCGGTGCCCCGCTTCTCGTCCGGGGTGCCCTTGGGCATCTGCACCTGGAGCTGGTACATCCGGTCGTCGGCGGTGCGGACGACGAGCTGGAGCACCCGGACCGGTCTGCGGTCCTGATCGTAGGTGACGTCGGAGAGGGCGGCCTGGTCGCCGTGGAAGGTGGTGGCGGTGTACTGGCCGGCGGTGCGCTGGTGCCCCTCCATGCCGTTCATGGTCTTCCTCGCCTCGGTCATCGGGGCGGCGGGGGCCTTCTTCCACTCGGAGAGGCGGACCGCGACGGTTTCGACGGCGCCGTCGGTGTAGACGCTCAACCGGGCCGAGTCGGCCTCGTCCGTCCAGTAGATCCGCCGGTACCGCTCGGGCAGATAGAGGACGGCGTCCATGGCGGTCTCCCGGTGCGCGGTCCAGACCGCCGCACTGGGCGTCGCGCGGGCGGGTGTCTCGGTGAGGGTGGCGGTCTGCTCGGAGACGCCCGCGCCCTCGTCGGATCCGGCGAGGTACGAAGTGCCCCACCAGGTCCCGCCGACGAGGAGCGCGGCGACCGCGGCGAGCGGGACGGGACGGACGCGGAGGGCCCGCTTCGGGGCGCGCGGGACGCTCGCGGTGTCCGGCTCTTCCGCGCCGCCGGACGCGTTCATCGTCCCGGGCGGCGGCCCGGCGGACGGTTCGGCATCCGTGTCAGGCCCCGGGTGCGACCCGGGGTCCGGCCCCGGGTCCGCGGGCTTCGCCCCCAGCCGTACGGTCCCCACGTCGTCCGCGAACTCCCGCAACCGCCCGCCGTCCTGAGCCTCCGTCACCCGTTCTTCGACCCGCGGCACCGGCCGCCCCTCCGCCACCGCCTCCAGCACCGCACCGGTCTCCTCCGGGCCCGGCCGCTGCTCGGGGTCCTTCGACAGGAGCCGGGCGATCAACGGGCCCAGCGGGCCGGCCCGGCGGGGCTCGGGCGGATCGGTGGTGATGACGGCGGCCAGCGTCGACTCCACCGCCGTACGCCTGAAGGGGGACGCGCCCTCGACGGCCGCGTACAGCAGCACGCCCAGAGACCACAGGTCGGAGGACGGCCCGGCTCCGCGCCCCGACATGCGTTCCGGCGCGACGAACTCCAGTGAGCCGACGAACTCCCCGCTGACGGTGAGGGATTCCTCGCCCTGGACATGGGCGATGCCGAAGTCGGTGAGGACGACCCGGCCCCGGGGACCGAGCAGGACGTTCGCGGGCTTCACGTCCCGGTGGACGATCCCGACCAAGTGCGCGGCACGCAGCGCGCCGAGGACGGCGAGGCCGATCCGGGCGGCCTCGACGGCGTCGACCGGGCCGCGCCGGAGCACCTCGTGCAGGGACTCGCCGCGCACCAACTCCATGACGATCCAGGGCAGTCCGTCGTCCTCGACCACGACGTCGAGAATGGAGACGGCGGACGGATGGTCGACGCGGGCGGCGGCGCGGGCCTCGCGGTAGAGGCGGTGGGCGGCCCGCTGGTGCCGCTCGTCCTCCGGGTCGCCCGGCAGCCGCGGCTGCTTCACGGCGACGTCCCGGTCCACGAGTTCGTCGTGCGCCTCCCACACGGTGCCCATGCCGCCGGAGCCGATGCGCCGGGTCAGCCGGTAGCGCCCGCCAAGTACCCGGCCCACGCGCGTCTGTTCGCCGCCTGCACTCATGTCCCATGAGTACCGTGCGCAGCGGCGACTTGTCGACGCGGGTCCGGGTCAGGGCGTCCAGGGTGCGAAGGCGAGGGCCTCGCCACGGCGTCGTACCTCCGCGATCCCCGAGCCGCCGAAGTGCGCCGGGATCACCAACTCGCCCTGATCGGCGGCCCGTTCGAGCACCCGGCGACGACTGGCGGCGGCGCTCGCGGGGTCCAGGCAGAGGCGGCTGCTGCACTCGGGGTGCGGGATCTGGACGGGGTTGTGCAGCAGGTCACCGACGAACGCGGCCCGTTCACCTCGGGAGGCGACCCGCAGGACGGACGAGCCCGGGGTGTGGCCGGGCGCGGACTCCAGGGTCAGATGTTCGTCGACGCGGTGCTCGCCGTCCCAGAGCACGGCCTGCCCGCACCGGTGGACCGGCGCGATGCTGTCCTCGTACATCAGCCGGTCGTCGGGGCGCACCGGGCCGCCGTACGCGCCCTCGGGCCCGAAGTGGCGGTCGTCGGCGGCGGGGAGCAGATAGGTGGCGTTGGGGAAGGTAGGCGTCCAGGTGCCGTCCACGTCATGGGTGTTCCAGCCGACGTGGTCGCCGTGGATGTGGGTGTTGACGACGAGGTCGACGTCCTCGACCCGCACCCCGGCCTGCTCCAGGCGCTTCGGCAGTCCGACACCGTGCCGCTGGTGGAAGAGCGGGTTGCTCGGCCGCTCCCGCCCGTGCCCGATCCCCGTGTCCACCAGCACGGTCCGCCCGGCGCTGCGCAGCACCCAGGTCTGCACCGCCGCCACGGCCCGGTCGCTCTCCGGCTCCCAGTGGTCCGGGACCAGCACCTCCCGGTTCTCCCGCCACACCTCGGGCCCCACGCCCGGTATCAGCTCCCGGGCCGGCGCGAAGGGCGCCTCCCACTCGACGACCCGGACGACCTCGACGTCCCCGATCATGAAACGCTGTGCGCGGTCTTCAGTCATGTCCTCGACGGTAGGCGGCCTGATTGAGCATTCCAATGCCTGACTGACTCCATCGAGTACGCGTACGTCTCACTCACGATCCGACCGGCATACACTCAATCCATGGACGTGGTGAGCGACGCGATCTCCGCCGTGCGGATCGGGCAGCCCTCCTCGAACCGGCTGCGGGTGGGCGGCAGCTGGCGCACGCGGCTCGCGCCGTACGAGGGGGCGGGGTTCCATGTGGTCCTCGCGGGCGGTTGCTGGCTGCGGCCCGACGGGGACGGCGAGCCGGTGACCCTGGGCGCCGGGGATGTCGTACTGCTGCCGCGCGGGGCCGGGCATGTGCTGGCGGACTCCCCGGGGGACACGGCGGGGGCGGTGCCCTTCGAGGAGATGCGGACGCCGCCGCGCGGGCCGGACGGGCGTGAGGTGGAGCTGCTGTGCGGGAAGTACCGCCTGGACCACAGCCGGGTGCATCCTCTGCTGGCGGAGCTGCCCGATGTCGTCCATCTGCCCAACCGGGTCGGCGCGCACCCGGAACTCCGTTCCGCCGTCGACCTGTTGGCCCGTGAGCTGGACGAGCGGCGCCCGGGAGCCTGTCTCGCCCTGCCGAGCCTGCTCGACCTGCTGCTGGTCTACATGGTCCGGGCGTGGATGACCGACGCCTCGGCGGGGGTGTGGCCGGCGGTGCTGAGCGACCCGGTCACCACCGCGGCCCTGCGCGCCCTGCACTCCGATCCGGCGGCCCCCTGGACCAACGACCGGCTGGCGGCGGAGGCGGGCGTGTCCCGGGCGACGCTGGCCCGCCGCTTCACGGCGCTCGTGGGGCGCCCTCCGATGGCGTACCTGACCTGGTGGCGGCTGACCCTGGCGGCGACCCGGCTGCGGGACACCGACGCTCCCCTGGCGGCGGTGGCGCGGGAGGCCGGGTACGGCACGCCGTACGCCCTGTCGCACGCCTTCAGCCGGGAGTTCGGGGTGACGCCGGGGCGGTTCCGGGCCGCCCGGTCCCAGGGTCGGGCGGGTCAGCCCCCGGGCCGTGCCACGAACGTGTCCACCGCCACGTCGAAGTACTCCTTGGCCTCCCGCACCTTGCCGACCGGTGCCGACACCCAGACGTCGTACATCCGCCCGCCCTCGTCCCAGCACAGGTCGTAGGTGTGCCGGGGGCCCTCCGCCGAGCTGAAGCCGTTCCAGGTGAACTGCCAGAGGGCGGCGGGGTGTCCGTCGTGCTCGGTCGACGTGACCTGCCCGTCGTGGTAACCGGGGTTGGTGTCGGGCCCCTCGGCCGCCGAGCGCTTCATCACCGCGAGCGGACCGTCCGCGTCCGGGGCGGCGACCTTGATGCCGAGACGGAAGGTCTCCCCCGGCGACAGGTAGAAGACCCGCTCCCCCTGCGGCGAACGCGTGAAGTCCTCCGGCACGGCGAGCGAGAAGCCGCCCGGATCGTCGGCGACGCGGTAGCCGGAGGGGGCGGAGGGACGGGTCGCGGCGGAGCTGGGGCTGGAACGGGCCGTGGGACTGGAGCTGGGACTGGGACTGGCGCCGGCGCCGCTCGACCTACTCGGTGACGGCGAGTGCGAGGCGCTCACCGATGTCCTCGGCCCCGAACCGGTGGGCGTACGGCCCGCTTCGTCGTCCCGGTTCATCAGCAACGCGGCCGCCGACACCCCCGCGCCCGCCATCGCGGCGACCAGCAGGGCGGCCACCAGCACGCCCCGGGTGGAACGCCGGGTCTCCACCGTGGGCGGCGACGGGGGCACGGGGGCGGGCGGCGGCGGGCGGGGCACGTTCCGCTGGGTCGGCGTGTAGAGGGACGGCTGCGGGGTGCGGCCGAGGTCGCGGAAGGCGCGCAGCATGTGTTCGGCCTGCGCGGCGCCGAGCCTGCGCTCCGGGTCGCGCTCCAACAGGCCCCGTACGACGGGCAGCAGCGGCTCCGCCTGCGCGGGCGGGCGGATCTCGTCGAAGACGACGGCGTGCAGGATGCCGCCCAAGGAGTCCCGCCGGAACGGGGATTCACCGCTGAGAACCGTGCACAGCAGCGCGCCCAGCGACCACAGGTCGGACTCCGGGCCGGTCCTCGCCCCGGACATCCGCTCCGGCGCCGTGTACTCGGGCGACCCGACGAAGGAACCGGTCTCGGTGAGGGTGGTGGCGCCCGCGACCTGCGCGATGCCGAAGTCGGTGAGCACGACCCGGTCGGAGCCGGCCTCCATCAGCACGTTGGCGGGTTTGATGTCCCGGTGCAGCACACCGGCGGCGTGCGCGGTGCGCAGCGCGCTCAGCAGGCCGATGCCGATCCGCGCGGCCTCGTCGGCGTCGACCGGGCCGCGCGCGGAGATCCGGTCGGCGAGCGAGCCGCCGTCGATCAACTCCATGACGATGTACGGGCGTCCGTCGTCCTCGACCACGTCGTGCACGACGATGATGTGCGGGTGCCGCAGCTGGGCCACCGCCCGCGCCTCGCGCAGGGTGCGGTCGCGCCGTTGCCGGGCCTCCTCGTCGGAGAGCGTGTCGTCGAAGGGGAGTTCCTTGACCGCCACCTGCCGGCCGAGCAACTCGTCGGTCGCCCGCCACACCACGCCCATGCCGCCGCGTCCGAGCCGCGTCTCCAGCCGGTACCGGCCCGCGACGACACGGACGCCTTCCCCCTCGGTCCCCATGCGCCCCATCATGCCCCACCGGAGGAACCGGCTCCGGGACACCGACCGGCCAACTCCCGCGCACCCCCTACGGGGAGGTCTTCTCCTGCCAGCCCCGCAGCACCGCCTTGAACTGCTTTTCCGTCGTCGCCCAGTCGGCGGCCGGCGAGGACATGTAGATCGCGTACTCGGTGCCCTCGCGGGACATGTACGTCTCCTCGATGGCGCGCCGCGGCCCGGGGAACTTGGTGTCCTTGGCCTGCGCGGTCCACGTGTACTCCCACACCGAGCCGTCGCGGTCGCGGTAGAGGTTGCGCTGCAGCTGGACGCGCTGGTAGGCGACGAGCCGCTGGAGCTGCTGCTCCAGGTCCTTCTGGTGCTCGTAGGCGCTGTTGAAGTCCGGCGAGGTGTCGATGGCGATGCGGACGAAGTGCTTGCCGCCGTCGGGGGTGTAGTCGACCTGCCGCAGGGGCCCGGAAACGCCGACGACCTGCCGCTTCCAGCCGTCGGGCAGGGAGACGGTGAAGCCCCAGGGATCGTTGTACGGCTTCCAGTTGGCGGGATCGGTCCCCCCCGTGCCCCCGGTCGGCGAACCCGTGGGCGACGGGGCCTGCGAGGACGACGAGCCGCCGCTGTCGGAGCCCTGCCACTCGTCCCACTTCGCCAGGCCGAATGCCACGCCGTTGGCGAGGATCGCGGCGAGTGCTATGACGAGGACGACGGCGCGCAGTTTCCGCCGTTTGGGCCGAGCGGCGGGAGCGGTCGGCCCCATGCCGTTGGGGCTCATACCGTTGGGACCCATGCCGTTGGGACCCATACCGGTCGGCCCGATCGCCGTGACTCCCGTCATGGGTGGGTAGGGCGTCGCGGAGCCCGTGGGCGGTGTCGCACCGTTGTGGATGTGCGAACCAGTGCCGGGCTGGGTCTCGTAGGGGTTGCCCACATGTTGGGTCGGCACATAGACCTGCGCCGTGCTGGGGCGCCGCCCCTCCGCCGCCTCCGCGAGCATCTGCTCCGCCTCGGCCGCACCGGGCCGGGCAGCCGGGTCCTTGTGCAGGAGGGCCGCCATGACGGGCCCGAGCGGGCCGGCGTACTGCGGCTCCGTGGCCTCCTCCTCGACGACCGCCTGCATCGTGGACAGCGGCGAGGTGCGGCGGAACGGCGAGCGGCCCTCGACCGCCGTGTAGAGCGTGGCGCCCAGCGCCCACAGGTCGGAGGCGGGGCCCGGGTCGTGGCCGCGGACCCGCTCGGGGGCGAGGTAGTCGACCGAGCCGACGACCTCGCCGGTGCGGGTGATGGTCGAGTCGCCCTCGATCTGGGCGATGCCGAAGTCGGTGAGCAGCACCCGGCCGTCGTGCCCGATGAGCACGTTGCCGGGTTTGACGTCACGGTGCAGCACGCCGGCGGAGTGCGCGGCGCGCAGCGCCCGCAGCACCCACAGTCCGATCCGCGCGGCCTCGGCGGGCTCGACGCGCCCGCGCTCCTTGACCGCGTCGGCCAGCGAGTAGCCCTCGACGAGCTCCATCACGATCCACGGCCGCCCGTCGTGCTCCAGCACGTCGTGCACGGTGACGACCGCGGAATGGTTGATCCGCGCCGCGGCACGCGCCTCCGCGCGCGTGCGCGCCAGCAACCGCTCCCGGTCGCCCTCGGAGACGTAGAGCGCGGCGGTCAACTCCTTGATCGCGACGGCCCGGTGCAGCACCTCGTCGTGTGCCCGCCACACGCGGCCCATGCCGCCGCTGCCGATGGAGTCGGCGAGCCGGTAGCGGCCCGCGACAAGCTGGCCCTGCATCTGATTCACGTTGCCCCGCAATGGTCTTGACAGGGTCAGACTAAGGACCGGCCCGCTCGCAGGGAACCACGGGGGTGCCAAGGTGACACCACTGTGACGGTTGTCGCTTCGGCCGCGAGAAGTGAACCTCAGGGCGTCCGGCACGTTACGAGGCCGTGGATCACGGAAAGTGACTCACTTGGTGTACGCGTAGGTGGAGTACGCCTGCTCGTACAGCTTGGTCACCTCGTCGCGCTGGGACTCCGGGCCGCGCACCTGCACGACGTGGTACCGCCCGTCGATCAGGATCGCGAGATTGCGGACGTACAGATCGTGTCCGCCGCCGTCGGTCCAGGTGAACTGCCCCTCGGCCATGACCCGTGTGCCCACGGTGATGGTTCTCAGCCCGGTCGCGGTGGCCCAGCTGGAACTGCGGTACGGCTGCAGCTCGTGCTCCTCGTCGCGCTGGTACGCCATCGGATCGCTGCCGTACGTCACCGCGCCGTCCCGCCCCGGCACGACGATCAGCTGGAAGTCGCCCTTGGAGTAGACGACCTGGTTCCAGGCGTTCTTGTCCGCCCGGCTCCACCCCTTGGCCACGGCGACCTGGAACCCCTCGGGGTCCTTGCGCAGGGTGAACCCGGCGGCGACGTCGGGGTCGGTGGTCTGGGTCCCGGTGGCCCCGGCGGAGCTCGAGGGACTCTTCTCGGGCGTGGGCGAGGACTTCGGGGACGGGGACCGACCGCCGGTGCTCTTTCCGGACGGCTGCGGTGCGGGACTGACGTCCCCGGCCGCGCCGGTCCGCTGCCCGCCCGCGGCGCCGTCGTCGCCGGCCTTGGGCAGGAACAGCATGGCGTAGGCGACCGCGCCCGCGAGCAACAGCAGTATCAACAGCAGCAGGGTCCTGCCGAGCCGTCGGGGGGAGTGCGCCTGCTCCTTGGCCCGCTTGTGCCGGCCGTGCGGGGAGGTCGCGGGCAGCCCGGCACGCCGCCTGCGCACCAGTTCGCCGCGCCGCCGGATGATCGGCAGCCGGTTCGGGTCGGTGGGCGGCGCGGGGACGACATGCGTACCGGCGTCCGGTTCGGGAGCCGACCGCACCAGCGAACGCAGCCAGCCCCTGAGTTCCTCGAACTCCAGCCGCTCGGTCGGGTCCTGTCGCAGCAACGACTCCACGACCGGCCTGAGCGGCCCGCACTCCTCGGCGAAGGCGGGCGGCTCGGCACAGACCATCTGCACCAGCTCGGCCGTCGACTCCTCGGGGTAGGGCGCGTGTCCCTGTACGGCCCTGAAGAGCAGCGCTCCGAGCGCCCACAGGTCGGTCGCCGGCCCGATGGGCGCCGCCAGTTGCCAGTTCTCGTGCACGGGGCCGGCCTGCTCCGGCGCCCACCGTTCGGTGACGGGCCCCACGACGGCCATCCGAGCCTGCCGCGCCCGCTCCGCCTCGAGAGCCGTGGTGGGCCCACGGGACGGCACGGGGGTCTTCGCCAGCAAGTCGTCCCAGTGGGCGGGCGGTCGGGGAGCGCCGGTGTCCGACGACGGGAGGCCGGGGGCGGAGGGGCGGGGGGTGCCGTGCTCCGGCGTCGGGATGCCCGGTGCCTGGGGGCGAGGTACCGAGGGACGGGACTCGCCGAACTCCGAGGCCGGGAGGCCGGTCGCGGGGGCCGCGCCCAGGTCATGGGCCGAGGTGCCGGGCGCGCCGAAGGGGTCACCGGTGCCGGGAACGCCGCTGTGTGCGCCGTTTTCCGCATACGTGCCGCGGCCGTTGTCACCCCCGGAGGGCAACGCCGCCGGACCGTCCTGCCCCGAGGTGCCGTTGCCCGGTCCCCCCGGCGCCGGTGTTGCCCCGGCTCCGGGACGACGGGAGGCGCCGTGCCAGGGCGCTCCGCCCACCCCGTACGGGTCGGCTATCTGCCCCGGCGGCACCTGGGGCGCATGCTCGACACCCTCACCCGAGGGGTACGGCTGTGCCGTGCCGTTGGTCTGCGTCGCGGGGTCCGCCTCAGGGGCCGGGCGGGCGCCGGGCAGGGCCGTGCGGCCGTTCTGCGCCTCCTGGACGCGGGCCGCGGCACGGGCGCCCGCCCGGTAGGCGGCGATCGCCCCGGCCCGCGCCGCCCTGATGTCCCCGCCGGTCTCCAGGGCCTTGGGCACCACGGCCCCCGACCCACCGCTCCCGTGGGCGGTGTCCGCCTCGGCACTCGGCAGCCCGCCGGCTGTACGCGCCCTGATCGCGGCACTCCGGGCGGCCACGGGATCGACGTCACCGAGCCCGCCCGGGGAAGTCCGCGCAGCCTGTCCGCCGCGCCCGCCGGGACCGGCCTGTCCGCCGAGCACCCCGAAGGCCCCCGTACCGCCGGAGGCCTCAACTCCGCTGTATCCTCCGGCGTCTCCCCGGCCGTCAGCCGGTGCGCTGCCCGGCGGGTCGTCGTCGTCCGGGGCCGGTACCGGGTCGTAGCCGCACAGGGCCTCCTCCGCGGCGCCGACCGCGAGGCCCGTCAGCATCACGCGGCCGTCGTCGCAGACGAGGACCGTGCGGGCGGTGATGTTCCGGTGCACCCAGCCGTGCGCGTGCAGGACCCGCAGCGCCATCAGGACGTCGGAGGCCACCTCGGCCGCCCGGTACGGAGGCAGCGGCTTCTCGGCGAGCAGCGCCGCCAGCGGCCGCGCGGCCACCAACTCGCTGACGATCCACAGCGACCCGCCCTCGGCGAACACGTCGAAGACCTGGTCGAGCCGCGGATGATCGGGTATGCGCGCCGCCGCCTGGGCCGCCTCGACCGCCCGCCGCACCGCGGGGTCCGTGGGCCTGCGGACGCCACCGCGCGCCGACGGGCGCCGACTCCCCCGGTCCCAGGGGTCACGCGCCGTGAACCCGTCCGGCAGCCCCTCCGCGTCGAGCACCTCCGCCTCGACGACCTCCGGCAACGGCACCTGCCGGACCAGGACTTCCTGCCCGCTGTAGGTGTCGAAGGCCCGGGTCTCGGTGAGTTCGTACTCGTCGGACGGCGGCAACGGCAGGCGGTAGCGGTCGGCGAGCACCCGACCCGCATAGTCCTCCACGCTGCCTCCCTCGGCCGCCCGGTCGGTCAATTCCGTTCGCCCTGTGCCCTGTTCCGGACACATACCTGGATGCGTACGGTCCGCAAGCCTTCACGATACGTGCCGGAGGCAATCCGTAGAGAGGGGATACCAGATCTGACGCTTCAAACTCGGACCAGTCGCTTTACGACTTCGGTTCGAACGTCTTCGCGAGCGTGTGCCAGGTGTCCTTACGGAGGTCACTGTCCCAGTTCGCGGCTTTCGCCGTGTACATCAGGGCGTACCCGAGATGGCCGTTCACGACGAATCCCCGGTCGATCGTCCGGTACTGCGTCCCGCCCTCCACATAGGTGAACTCCCAGTCCGCCGCGTTCCAGCCGCGGTAGTCCACCTGCTCTATTCGGATCTTCTGGTACTGCGAGCGCACCATGTAGCGCTCCTGGTTCTTCCAGTCCCCCACCGGGTCGCTCTTCGGCGTGGACGTCCAGGCGATGAGCAGCTTCTGTCCGTCCGGCCCGGTGAACCGGTCTCCCGCGGCACTCGTCGACTGGTACTTCCAGCCCTCGGGCAGACCGATCGAGTACCCCTGACTCCCCTGGTACGTCGACGCCACCGCGCCGTCGCCTCCGGAGGAACCGCCCGCCTGCGTCCCGCTGCCGCCGGACGCGCTCGGGCTGTTGCCCGGAGTGCCGCCCCCGGTCGATGTCCCCGGGGACTTCGTCGAGCCGCCGTCCGCCTTGCCTCCGGCGCCCGTGTCCTCCTTGGTGCGGGGGCTGGCGGACGCGCTCGCGACGGTCTTTCCGCCGCTCTTCTTCGCCCCGTTGTCGGAACTGTCGTCGCCCCCGCCCAGCGTGAGGGCCAGCACGGTCCCGATCACGGCGAGCGCGACGACCACCGCGATGATCACCAGCGTGCGCCGGGGCACCACGTCGGTGATCGGCGCCCTCGGCACGGGCCGCGGCGGCAGATCGGGCGGCGTCATCACCGGCCACCCCGAACTCCGGCCACCGGCCGCCCCGCTCGCCCCCTGCCCCGCACCCTTCGAACCCCCAGAGGCTCCCCCCGAAGACGCCGAGGAGGCGGAGGACGCCGAGGAGGCGGAAGGCCCCGCAGACCCGGCAGACCCCGCAGAGGCACTGGAAGCCGAAGCAGCTCCGGAAGCCGCCGACCCGACGGAGGCGGACCCGGCGGAAGTGGGCGCGGGAGATGAAGACCTGGCAGAAGAGGCCGACGACTGCGACGGAACGGACGGCGCCGAAGACGCCTTCCCGCCCGCCGGCGCCGCAGCACCGCGCGACGCCGAGGGAGTACCCGGGACCCCGGGTGCCCCCGGAGCCGCGGGAGGTACCCCCGGCGGCGGCGGAACCGCGGCTCCCTTCGCCCCCGCTCCGGCGGTCCCGCCGGCCACGGTCCCGCCCGACGCGGCACCCCCGGCGCCCGAACCCGCCGTACCACCGCCCGACTTGCCGCGGGACGTGGCCGCCGAACCGGCCGCGGCCGCCACGGCGGCCTTGCGCATGGAGCGCAGCGCCCCGCGCAGCTTCTCCCCGGCCTCCTCGCCCCGCTTGCTGCCGGAGCCACCCGAACCGCCCTTGCCCGCGGGCCGGTCCGGCTGCGCCGGGATCGGCACGACCTTGGTCGCGTCCGCCGGCGGCTCCGGCTCGGCCCTGCGCTCGGGCGCGTGGATGACGGCGTTGAGCATGGCCCGCGCCCGGGCGTCGTCGAGCCGCTGCGCCGGGTCCTTGGTGAGCAGCCCGTAGATGACGTCCTTCAGCGGACCCGCGTTCTTCGGCTCCTCCAGCGGCTCGGTCATCACCGCGGTCAGGGTCGCGATCGCGGAGCCCTTGTCGTAGGGCGGCACGCCCTCGACCGCCGCGTACAGCAGTCCGCCGAGCGACCACAGGTCGGCAGCGGGACCCGGCTTGTGTCCGCGGGCCCGCTCCGGGGAGATGTAGGAGGGCGCGCCGACGAGCATGCCGGTGGACGTGATGGACGGATCGCCCTCGACCTGGGCGATGCCGAAGTCGGTGAGCACCACCCGGTCGGTGTCGGACTCCAACAGCACGTTCGACGGCTTCACGTCGCGGTGCAGGATGCCCTCGCGGTGCGCCGAGCGCAGCACGTCCAGGATGGCGAGCCCGACCTCGGCGGCCCGCTTGGGCTCCAGCAGGCCGTCCTCCCGGATGACCTCGGCCAGCGACTTGCCCTCAACGAGCTCCATCACGATCCACGGCCGGTCGTCCTCGTCGACCACGTCGAAGACCGTCACCGCGCTGTTGTTGCGGATCCGCGCGATCGCCTTGGCCTCGCGCAGCGTCCGCGTGATCAGCCGGCGCTTCTCGTCGTCGTCGATGTTCGACGGGAACCGCAACTCCTTGACGGCGACCGTCCTGCCCAGGGTCTCGTCCTCGGCCCGCCACACCGTGCCCATGCCGCCCCGGCCGAGCACGTCGTGCAGCCGGTACCGCCCGGCGAGAAGACGCTCGCTCTTGTCCTGACGAGAGTCCTGACGAGTGTCCTGACGAGATGTACCCGCCCGCTCCGCCTCCGACATGCGTCCCCTCATACAACCCGCCCTGACAGAGCCTCCATTGTCCCTCACCCGACAAGTGCCCGACGCCCAGGGTGCCTCTGGCCCGACGACGGCCCGCGCACACCGGTCCGACGGCCGACCGACCTCTCTCAGTTCCCTTACAGGACCATCACAACCACCACAAAGCCACCTCCTGACCACCAGACCCGGACCAAGTCCGCGTCTCGCCACCCGGGATGATGGGCCGTGACAAGGGAGGAGTCCGCGATGCCGTCGCTTCGAGCGCTGCTGGTCCTGCCCGTGTCCCTGGCACTGCTCGCCCTGGCCCCGGCCGACTCCACCGCGCCCCGGCCACCGACCACGGACACGGTCCTCCCGCTGCTGGTCACGCGCGGCGGCGCCCCGGCCGCGGCGCTGCTGGTCCGCGACGGAGCCGGCAGCCACTACGCCCGGGCCGGTACCGGCATCGCCCGCGACGACCACTTCCGCGCCGGGAGCATGACGAAGACGCTCATCGCGACGCTCGTCCTGCAACTTGCCGAAGAACACCGGCTGAAGCTGTCCGACACCGTGGAGCAGCACCTGCCCGGCCTGGTGCGCGGGGCCGGCAACGACGGCCGCACGATCACCCTGCGCGCCCTGCTCACCCACACCAGCGGTCTGCACGACTTCACCGCCGACACCAAGGGCCTGGTCCCCCTCTCCCCTCGTCAGGCCGTACGCATGGCCCTCACCCACCCTCCGGCCCACCCCGGCCGTTTCTCCTACTCGAACACCAACTACGTCCTGCTCGGCATGGTCGTCCGGCAGGTGACCGGCCACTCCTACGCCGCCGAGGCCGAGCGTCGCATCATCGCTCCGCTGGGTCTGACCGGCACCTCCTTCCCTGGCTCCCGCATGTCGCTTCCCTCCCCGCACGGCCGCGCCTATGCCGCCGACGGAACCGACGTCACCGAGCTCGACCCGCGGGTGGCCGGGGCCGCGGGCGAGCTGGTGACCACGCTCACCGATCTGGACCGCTTCTACGCGGCCCTGCTCGGCGGGCGTCTGCTGCCCCCGCGCCGGCTGCGCGAGATGCGCGACACCCGCGCCGCACACGGCTTGTACGGCATGGGCCTGTATCCGGAGAAGCTGCCGTGCGGCACCACGGTGTGGGGACACAACGGCCGCATCCTCGGCAGCTACGTGCGCACCGCGGCCACCGTCGACGGCCGTCGCGTCCTCACCTACCGGGTGAACACGACGGCGATCACAGACCCCGACCTCGAACCGGCCCTGATCGCCGCCGAGTTCTGCCCTCGCACCTCGTAGAACGACCCGGTTCCGAACGAAGATCCCGGTTCACGACACTCGTTCGAGTGAACCGAGCGGGGCTTCCCGGGACAGCGGCTGCGGGGTACCCCGAGAACGGCACCCTGCAGCGGCACAGTGTCCGGCACCCCACAGCGGCGCCCTACAGCGGCACAGTGCCCGGCACCCCACAGCGGCGCCCTACAGCGCCACAGTGTCCGGTGCCCTTCAGCGGCGCCCTACAGCGGCACGATGTCCGGCGCCCCCAGCCGCGCCGCGTCCGCCGTCAGGTCGTCCGGCTGCCGCTGGGACTCCCGCTCGGCCTCCACCCGCTTCTCGTAGTGCTCGACCTCGCGCTCGATCTGGTCCTTGTCCCAGCCCAGCACCGGAGCCATCAGCTCGGCGGCTTCATGGGCGCTGCGCGTCCCCCGGTCGAAGGTCTCTATGGAGATACGGGTGCGCCGGGTCATGACGTCGTCCAGATGCCGCGCCCCCTCGTGCGAGGCGGCGTACACGATCTCGGCGCGCAGATAGTCGTCGGCGGCCGGCATCGGCTCGCCCAGCGAGGAGTCGGAGGCGATGAGGTCGAGGAGCTCCTCGGCCATCGAGCCGTAACGGTTCAGCAGATGCTCCACCCGCACCACGTGCAGTCCCGTCCGGGCCGCGATCCGCGCTCGCGCGTTCCACAGCGCCCGGTAGCCCTCTGCGCCCAGCAGCGGCACGTCCTCCGTGACGCACTCGGCGACCCGCATGTCGAGCCCGTGCACCGCCTCGTCGACGGCGTCCTTGGCCATCACCCGGTAGGTCGTGTACTTGCCGCCCGCCACGACCACCAGCCCCGGCACCGGGTGGGCCACGGTGTGCTCGCGCGACAGCTTGCTGGTGGCGTCGGACTCGCCGGCAAGGAGCGGGCGCAGCCCCGCGTACACGCCCTGGACGTCGTCGCGGGTGAGTGGCACCGCGAGCACCGAGTTCACATGTTCCAGCAGATAGTCGATGTCCGCGCTGGAGGCGGCCGGGTGCGCCTTGTCGAGGTCCCAGTCGGTGTCGGTCGTGCCGACGATCCAGTGCCGGCCCCAGGGGATGACGAAGAGGACGGACTTCTCCGTGCGCAGGATCAGGCCGGTCGAGGAGTTGATGCGGTCCTTCGGCACGACCAGGTGGATGCCCTTGGAGGCACGGACGTGGAACTGTCCGCGCTCGCCGACCATCGCCTGGGTGTCGTCGGTCCACACCCCGGTCGCGTTGACGACCTGCTTGGCGCGGATCTCGTACTCGCCGCCCGCCTCGACGTCCTGCACGCGCGCGCCCACGACCCGCTCGCCCTCACGCAGGAAACCCGTCACCCGGGCGCGGTTGGCGCACTTGGCGCCGTAGGCGGCCGCCGTGCGCACCAGGGTGGCCACATAACGCGCGTCGTCCATCTGGGCGTCGTAGTACTGCAGGGCGCCGACCAGTGCGTCCTTCTTCAAGGCGGGCGCGACGCGCAGGGCGTGACGGCGGGTCAGGTGACGGTGGGCCGGCAGACCGCGCCCGTGTCCGCGGGCCATCGACATCGCGTCGTAGAGCGCGACGCCCGAGCCGGCGTACAGCCGCTCCCAGCCCTGGTGCTGCAACGGGTACAGGAACGGCACCGGCTTCACGAGATGCGGGGCGAGGCGCTCCAGCAGCAGCCCGCGCTCCTTCAGGGCCTCCCGTACGAGGGCGAAGTCCAGCATCTCCAGATAGCGCAGTCCGCCATGGATCAGCTTGCTGGACCTGCTGGAGGTGCCCGACGCCCAGTCACGCGCCTCGACGAGCCCGGTGGACAGGCCGCGGGTCACGGCGTCGAGGGCGGTGCCGGCACCGACCACACCGCCGCCCACCACCAGGATGTCCAGTTCGCGCTCGGCCATCGCCGCCAGTGACTCGGCGCGCTGTCCCGGCCCGAGTGTCGCTGTCCTCACTGCTGCCTCCCGCTATCGATAGCGCCGGCCGCACCCGTCGGGCGAAGCCCGTGTCGTACCCCCCATGCCCAAATTCTGACCGTCTTGCCCGACTTCAGCCACCACTGCTCCCCACCCTGTGGACAACTTTCCCGGGACGACCGGAAAACACAGGCGACCAATCCCGCATAACGGTCATATTTACTCCTAGTCTGACATTGCGCTCGCCCATCCTGTCCACCGGGCTTGCGCACCTGTCCCGCTTCGGTTATTGGGAAGGACGGCCCACGCCATGCCCGCAGATCTCGCCGTCATCGGACTCGGCCCGTTCGGCCTGCCCCTGGCCCAGGCCGCCGTGGCCGCGGGCATCCCCACGCTCGGTTACCGCACCGGGCCGGAGCCCGGCTCGCTCAGCCCCGCCGAACTGCGCCGGATGCTCTCGGGGGGCTTCCGGCACGCCACCAGCCCCGCCGAGCTGGGCCGCGTCCGCACCGCGGTCATCTGCGCGCCGACCCCGCCCGGCCCGGACGGCGGTCTCGACCTCACCCAGGTGGAGGCGGCGGCCCGCACCCTGGCCGCGCACCTGCGCCCGCACACCACGGTCATCCTGGAGTCGGCGGTCCCCCCGGGCACCACGCAGGACGTGCTGCGCCCGATCCTCGAAGAGGGTTCCCGGCTACGCGCGGGGCGCGATTTCCACCTCGCCTACTCCCCCAGCCGGGTGGACCCCGGCAACCGCGACGTCACGCCCGCCGGCACCCCCAAGGTCATCGGCGGCCTCACCCCCGCCTGCACCGAGTCGGCCGCGGCCTTCTACGGCCGCCTCACCGACAAGGTGGTACGCGCGCGTGGCCTGCGCGAAGCGGAGACGGTCCAGCTCCTGGAGACGAATTTCCGGCACGTCAACATCGCCCTCGTCAACGAGATGGCCGTCCTCTGCCACGATCTCGGCGTCGACCTCTGGGACGTGATCCGCTGCGCGGAGACCAAGCCGTTCGGCTTCCACGCCTTCCGTCCCGGCCCCGGCGTCGGCGGCCACGCCGTCCCCCAGGACCTGAGCGTCCCCGCCGGCCGCACCCTGCGCATGGTCGAACTGGCCCAGCAGGTCAACAGCCAGATGCCGCGTTACGTCGTCCAGCGCGCGGCGACGCTCCTGAACGAACACGGCAAGTCCGCGCGCGGCGCCCGTGTCCTCCTGCTCGGCGTCACCTACAAACCCGACCTCGCCGACCAACAGGCCACTCCCGCGCGCGAGATCGCCGTCCGCCTGATGGAACTGGGCGCCTCCGTCAGCTACCACGACCCGCACGTCCCGTCCTGGAACGTCCTCGACCGTCCGGTCCCGCGCGCCGACTCCCTCTACGAGGCCGCCGCCGACGCCGACCTGACGATCCTGCTCCAGCACCACCGCACGTACGACCTCCAGGGCCTGTCGGTGAAGGCCCAGCTGCTTCTGGACACACGCGGGGCGACACCGACGGGAGCGGCGCACCGGCTCTGACGGCAAATTCACTGGTGGTCGTGTCAGTCCTGCCTGTTAGTCTCCCCTCACTCGTCGCACAGTCGTGCGCACGTTTCTCTGCTTCACCATTCCGCTCGTTCCATCCCGTGGGGGGATTTCTGTCATGAGCCAGTCAGCTCCACCGCCGCAGCAGCCGTCGGCGCAGCCGGAGGCCCAGCCGCAGCCGCAGCCGGTCGACGGCAACCCGTACGCCCAGCAGCCCGCCGACGCCGCGCCGTACGCCCCGCAGCCGGGCGCCGTACCGCCGCCTCCGGCACCGGGAGTCCCGTACGGGGCGGTTCCCGCACCCGCTTCGGTGCGGAACAACATCGGCGTCGGTCTGCTGGCCGCCTTCGCCGCCGCCGTGGTCGCCGCCGGCGTCTACGGGGCGATCATCGGCCTGACCAAGCACGAGATCGGCTGGGCGGCGGTCGGCGTCGGCTTCCTGGTGGGCCTCGCCGCGGGCCGTCTCGGCGGCCGCAACCCCGTGCTGCCGGTCGCGAGCGCGGCGCTGTCCCTGGGCTCCGTCTACATCGGCCAGCTGGTGGGCGAGGCGATGATCGGCGCCAAGGAGACGGGGCTCAGCTTCAGCGAACTGTTCTTCCAGCACTTCGACGTCGTCCAGGAGGCATGGAAAGCGGACGCCGACCCGCTGACCTTCCTGTTCTTCGCGATCGCCGCGTACGTCGCCTTCACGGGGGCCAAGAAGGCGGCGCTCTGACGCTGCCGGTACGCGGCGGAGGGGCGGCGCGTCGGTGGTGAAGGGGGGCGCGCGGGTGTGACGGGCTCTGGGGCCGGTGGCATGAGGGGCGCGCCGCGGGTACCTTACGGAGGCAGGTGGGGCCGGTCGCAGAGGGCACTGCGGCAGGCTCCTGGATGGATCACGGAGTGTCCGCCCCTAGCTTGCGTGGGGACGGCCGCTCACCAACACACCCACTGGGTGGAGCCCACCGCAGCGGCTACTGCGGCAGGCTCCTGGATGGTTCACGGAGTGTCCGCCCCTAAGTTGTCTGGGGGCGGCCGCTCACCATCCGAAAATCCGCAAGATCCACCTCCTCCGGCACTTCACCATCCACAGACGGATCCGATCCCAGCGAGTGGGCTTGCGGTGACGTCCCATGGACGCCCCCTTCCACGACACCGCCCAGTAGCCCGGTGAGACGGTCCGTCGGAAATCGGGCCGGGCCCCGAGGAGCGGGGTCCGGAACCAAGTCCTTGGAAGGGGGCGCTCCAGCAACTTGGGGCGCCGATACGGACGTTATCGCCCCCGACCCGGCTGACCAGCCCGTATCTGCCCCGAACGCAACCGCACGCCCCCACACCACCCCACGCGCCCCGCGCAAGCCCCGGGCACACGAAAGGGGCCGGTCACCCCTCAGGTGACCGGCCCCTTCTCGCCGTAACCCCTACCGCTTGTGCTGAGAGTCCGCCACCGTCACCTCGACGCGCTGGAACTCCTTCAGCTCGCTGTAGCCGGTCGTGGCCATCGCCCGGCGCAGCGCGCCGAAGAAGTTCATGGAGCCGTCGGGGGTGTGCGAGGGGCCCGTCAGGACTTCCTCGATCGTGCCGACCGTGCCGAGGTCGACCTTCTTGCCGCGCGGCAGCTCCTCGTTGACGGCCTCCATGCCCCAGTGGTGGCCGCGGCCCGGCGCGTCCGTCGCGCGGGCGAGCGGGGAACCCATCATCACCGAGTCCGCGCCGCAGGCGATCGCCTTGGGGAGGTCGCCGGACCAGCCCACGCCACCGTCGGCGATCACGTGCACGTACCGGCCGCCGGACTCGTCCATGTAGTCACGGCGGGCCGCCGCCACGTCCGCGACCGCCGTCGCCATGGGCACCTGGATGCCCAGCACGTTCCTCGTGGTGTGCGCCGCGCCGCCGCCGAAGCCGACCAGGACGCCCGCCGCGCCCGTGCGCATCAGGTGCAGGGCCGCCGTGTACGTGGCGCAGCCGCCGACGATCACCGGGACGTCGAGCTCGTAGATGAACTGCTTCAGGTTCAGCGGCTCGTGCGAGCCGGAGACGTGCTCCGCGGAGACCGTCGTACCGCGGATGACGAAGATGTCGACGCCCGCGTCCACGACCGCCTTGGAGAACTGCGCCGTGCGCTGCGGGGAGAGCGCGGCGGCCGTGACCACGCCGGAGTCGCGCACCTCCTTGATGCGCGCGCCGATCAGCTCCTCCTTGATGGGAGCCGCGTAGATCTCCTGGAGACGGCGGGTGGCCGTGTCGGCGTCCAGCTCGACGATCTCGTCGAGCAGTGGCTGCGGGTCCTCGTGCCGCGTCCACAGACCTTCGAGGTTCAGGACGCCGAGGCCGCCGAGCTCGCCGATGCGGATGGCGGTGGCCGGGGAGACGACCGAGTCCATGGGGGCGGCCAGGAAGGGCAGCTCGAAGCGGTAGGCGTCGATCTGCCAGGCGATCGAGACCTCCTTCGGGTCCCGCGTACGGCGGCTGGGGACGACGGCGATGTCGTCGAAGGCGTACGCCCGGCGGCCGCGCTTGCCGCGCCCGATCTCGATCTCAGTCACGTCTGTGGCCTTTCCCTGATGCGTTTCAGCGTCTTCCAGTATCGCCGACGGGTACGACAAGGGCGGCCCCGGATGCTTCCGCGGGGCCGCCCCTCGTACGCCTGAGGCCTACTTGCTGCTGTAGTTCGGCGCCTCGACCGTCATCTGGATGTCGTGCGGGTGGCTCTCCTTCAGGCCCGCGGAGGTGATCCGCACGAAGCGGCCCTTGGACTCCATCTCGTCGATGGTGGCCGCGCCCACGTAACCCATGGTCTGGCGCAGACCGCCGACGAGCTGGTGCAGGACGCTGGAGAGCGGGCCGCGGTAGGGCACCTGGCCCTCGATGCCCTCGGGCACGAGCTTGTCGTCGGAGGCGACCTCGGCCTGGAAGTAGCGGTCCTTCGAGTACGACTTGCCCTGGCCGCGGGACTGCATGGCGCCGAGCGAGCCCATGCCGCGGTAGGACTTGAACTGCTTGCCGTTGATGAACTGCAGCTCGCCGGGCGACTCCTCGCAGCCCGCGAGCAGCGAGCCCAGCATCACCGTGTCGGCGCCGGCGGCGAGCGCCTTGCCGATGTCGCCGGAGTACTGCAGGCCGCCGTCGCCGATGAGCGGGATGCCGGCCGGGCGGGCGGCGAGGGAGGCCTCGTAGATGGCGGTGACCTGCGGGACGCCGATACCGGCGACCACGCGCGTGGTGCAGATGGAGCCGGGGCCCACGCCGACCTTGATGCCGTCGACGCCGGCGTCGATCAGCGCCTGGGCGCCGTCGCGGGTGGCGACGTTGCCGCCGATCACGTCGACGCTCACGCTGGACTTGATCTTCGACATCCAGCTGAGCGCGTTGCTGTTGTGGCCGTGCGAGGTGTCGACGACCAGGAAGTCCACGCCCGCCTCGGCCAGCGCCTGGGCCCGCTCCAGCGCCTCGGGGCTCGCGCCCACCGCGGCGCCGACGAGCAGCCGGCCCTCGGAGTCCTTGGCGGCGTTCGGGTACTTCTCGGCCTTGACGAAGTCCTTGACGGTGATCAGGCCCTTGAGGACGCCCGCCTCGTCGACCAGCGGAAGCTTCTCGATCTTGTGGCGGCGCAGCAGCTCCATGGCGTCCACGCCGGAGATGCCGACCTTGCCGGTGACCAGCGGCATCGGCGTCATGACCTCGCGTACCTGGCGGCTGCGGTCGCTCTCGAAGGCCATGTCACGGTTGGTGACGATGCCCAGGAGCTTGCCGGCCGGGTCGGTGACGGGGACACCGCTGATGCGGAACTTGGCGCACAGCGCGTCCGCGTCGGCGAGGGTGGCCTCGGGGTGCACGGTGATGGGGTCGGTGACCATGCCGGACTCGGACCGCTTGACCAGGTCGACCTGGTTGACCTGGTCCTCGACCGAGAGGTTGCGGTGCAGCACGCCGACGCCGCCGAGGCGGGCCATCGCGATGGCCATGCGGGACTCGGTCACCTTGTCCATCGCCGCCGAGAGCAGCGGGATGTTGACCCGGACGTTGCGCGAGATGCGGGACGAGGTGTCGACCGCGTTGGGGAGGACCTCGGAGGCTCCCGGCAGCAGCAGCACGTCGTCGTAGGTCAGCCCGAGTGTCGCGAATTTACCGGGCACTCCGTCGACGTTTGCAGTCATGACACCTTCCCCAAATGGCCTTGATCGGTGCGGATGTCCATGCTAACGGGAAGCAGGGCCGTCGAATTCCACGGTTCCGCGTGACCTCGGGCTTCGTATGTTCGTACGGAATCCCCGAGC
This sequence comes from Streptomyces sp. NPDC002144, assembly GCF_053593695.1. NCBI lineage: Bacteria > Bacillati > Actinomycetota > Actinomycetes > Kitasatosporales > Streptomycetaceae > Streptomyces > Streptomyces sp. NPDC002144. Next base: position 1,060 of record NZ_JBSFDB010000054.1, on the reverse strand, counting down.
GGCCTGTTCAAGAAAGGCGCCGGCTTCGGGAAAGCCGCCGACCGCCCAGGAATTACTGTTCCGCCAGTGCCCTGAGCCGGCTCAGGGCCCGGTGCTGCGCCACCCGGACCGCGCCGGGTGACATTCCCAACATCTGACCTGTCTCCTCGGCCGTGAGCCCCACCGCGATGCGCAGCAGCAACAGCTCCCGCTGGTTCTCCGGCAGGTTGGCCAGCAGTTTCTTGGCCCATTCGGCGTCGCTGCTGAGCAGCGCGCGCTCCTCCGGGCCCAGCGAGTCGTCCGGCCGCTCCGGCATCTCGTCGGACGGGACCGCCGTCGAACCCGGGTGCCGCATCGCCGCCCGCTGCAGGTCGGCGACCTTGTGCGCGGCGATGGCGAAGACGAACGCCTCGAAAGGACGGCCGGTGTCCCGGTAGCGCGGCAGCGCGAGCAGGACGGCCACGCAGACCTCCTGCGCGAGGTCCTCCACGAAGTGCCGGGCGTCGCCCGGCAGCCGGGACAACCTGGTGCGGCAGTACCGCAGCGCCAGCGGGTGGACATGGGCGAGCAGATCGTGCGTGGCCTGCTCGTCCCCGTCCACCGCGCGATGGACGAGTGCACCGATCGCCCCTGCGGCGTTCGCCGCCTCGTCGTCGCGCATCGGTCCATGGTGCCTTGCGGCCGTGTCGTCCGTGGCACCGCGTCCGATGTTGTGCACCGAAGCGTTATGAGCAGGTGCGCCGGAACTCATCCCCTGCGCCCTCCCCTTCCGCTCGACCGACTCGTCCCCGAGAGACTCCACATCTCCAAGGATGCGGCATCCGCGCCGAAACGAGCAGCGGGTACCGACGGAGCCATTTGACCTGCGTCGCAAACCGCGCCCTGAACGGGCGCGGGGCTGCGTCAATCTGCGGCTACCGCCGCGTGGGCGCGACCGGCCACGAACGGCCCGCACCAGTAACGACAGCCTTTACGACCGAGCTCTCAGCGAACCAGACCCCACCGGAAGCCGAGTGCCACGGCATGCGCCCGGTCCGACGCGCCCAGCTTCTTGAACAGCCGCCGAGCGTGCGTCTTCACG
>NZ_JBSFDB010000053.1:0-53284 GCF_053593695.1 Streptomyces sp. NPDC002144 | reverse complement strand
TCCTCCCGCGCGTGCCGTCACCACTGCACCGCCGCATCCGTACCATCGCCAAAACCCTGGCACACGAGCTGCACTGGCTGCCGGACTGACGCACAACAGGTCACGCGAGACGGACGCCGAAGGCGGCGAGGCCGACCCGCACCGCCAGGGCCAGGGCCTGCGCCGACGGCGTGAGCGGCGGCGCCCGGAACTGCTCGAGCGACGGCCGCCCCCGGCGTCATCGAAGCGGCCTCGGCCACCGAGGCCGACTGCGACGGCATCGGCGTCATCGGTGTCTTCAAAGCCGTCGAGTCAGGAGCTTCCTTCAACTTCAACGGCCGCCGCGTCGAGCTGCAAAACGAGTCGGTCCTCGACCGCTACAGCCGCGCGGAGATCAAGTCCGGCCGCAAGGCCGGAGACCGGCTCTGGGTCGACCGCAGCTACCACAAGTTCCCCGACACCAAGGGCATCGTCAGCGACCAGAAGGCCAAGAGCGAGGGCTGGAAAATGTGCGGCCCCTACACCGGCACCCGCACCCAGTCCGTCTTCAACGCCGACTACGCCGCACGCGCCTGCGCCGAAATCGACGGCACCACCCTGTGCGGCAAGTGGTACGTGGACTAACGTCCCATGGGCCACCGCCCCTCCCCCACAGACGGTCGGCGGCCTCGCAGGTACGCCTGCTGAGGGCTCTTGCCAGTCCCGCTGCAAGAGCCCTGTCTGGCAGGTGAACGCCCGCCGAGCGGGGCGTTCACACGTGACCGCAACGCGGCCCGTAACGTCCTGTTCGAAGGTCACGTCACCGCTTGTGGCCGTTGCCCTGTCCGTCGGGATGCAGGACCACCTTGGTCCAGCCCTCGTCACGGGCGTCGAAGTGCTCGTAGGCGGTGGGGGCCTCGTCCAGGGTGAGCTCGTGGGAGACGACGAAGCTCGGCTTCGCCTTCCCGCCGGCGATCAGGTCTCGCAGCGCCCGGTTGTACTTTTTCACCGGCGCCTGCCCGGTCCCCATGCGCTGGCCCTTGAACCACATCATGCCGAAGTCGATCGGGACCTTGCCCTGGGCCTCCAGCTCACCCTGGGCCTCCTCGCCGCCGGGGTCCTGGGGCAGGAACACGCCCACGACGCCGATGTCGCCCGTGAACCTGACCGAGTCGATCAGGCCGTTGAGGGTGAGGCTGGCGTCCTCTTTGCCTTGGTGGTCATGTGCCTGGTAGCCGACGCATTCGCAGCCGTTGTCGGCGCCCAGACCGAGGGTGGCCTCCTTGACGACCTCCGCCGGGTTCTGCTCGGCGGTGTTGATCGCGATGGCCCCGATCTCCTCCGCCTTGCGCAGCCGGTCGGGCTGATGGTCGGCCACCCAGACGCGGCCGGCGCCCTTGAGGAGGGCGGAGTAGGCCGCCATCAGCCCGACGGGACCGGCCCCGAAGACGATGGTCTGGTCTCCCGGTTTGACGTGGGCCATCTCGGTGGCGTGATAGCCGGTGGGGAAGATGTCGGCGAGCATCACGTAGTCGGTCTGCCGCTCGGCGGCGTCCTCGCCCAGCCGCAGCGCGTTGAAGTCGCCGTAGGGCACGCGCAGCAGCTCTGCCTGGCCGCCCTGGTAGGGGCCCATGTCGGCGAATCCGTAGGCGGCTCCCGCGAGGGCCGGTTCCGGCTGCATGGTCAGACAGTAGTTGGTCAGGCCCCGCTCGCACTGCTTGCAGAAGCCGCAGGCGATGTTGAAGGGCAGGACCACGTACTCGCCGACCTGGACCTTTCGGACGGCCGAGCCGACCTCCACCACCTGGCCCAGGTTCTCGTGACCAAAGGTACGGCCGGACTCGAACGAGGTACGGCCCTCGTACATGTGCAGGTCCGAACCGCAGATGTTGGTGGAGGTGATCTTGACGATGATGTCGCAGGGATGCTCGATCTTCGCGTCCGGTACGTCCTTCACTGTGACCGTTCGCGGTCCTTCATATACCGCTGCTTTCATGATGACTTCCCTCAGTGCCGCGGCAGGACCGCCGCACGGCGATGATGGGACGCGCAAAGAGCCTGACTCTCGGAAGTGCTGGGACGGGGGCGTGGCTCCGGCACGTCTCTGCGGGCCGTTCACCCGGATCAGGCGGAACGGTGGTTTGGACCGCCGGCCCGCCAGGCCGAGCTTCGGCGCTCCGACGGCGTTTGGCGCGGGTCCCCATCGTCCGCCGACACGAAACAACCCTTTTTACGATCGATCAGCCGATTTCTTGTACCGGACGGCGACCGACCAAGGATGCCTCTCCGACTCTGGTCGCAGCTATTCACCGTCGTCCTCGAGCATCCGTCGACGCTCCTGTTCGCGCTTGGAATAGGCGGCTGCCCGGATCGCCTCGTCGCTCTCCAAGCCTGATCCCAGCGCGCCGCCCACCGTGGCGATCGAAGCGACGAACCAGGACAGCGTCCAGTATTCCGTGGCGTGCAGCGGGGTTCGTGCCATGGAGGCGAAGACGCGGTCGTTGAGGATGAAGAGCGCCCACACAATGTTGATGACCATCAAACCCGCGTAGCAGACGAGCACTCCGATACCGACGGTCACGACCGTGGACGCGTTGTAGAGAGCAGCCCTCTTCCTCGCATCCGGCGAGGTTTCTGCTGGTCGATGCCACAGGTGTGCGTCCACGATCAGCCAGCCGATCATGAGCGCGACGGACCCGACCATGGCGATCACCAGGCGCGGCGTACTCAGAGCCTCGGACAGGCTCCAGACGGTGGAGTTCACGGTGGCGACCGCTCCCGTGGCGAGCGCGGCCGCCAGGGCTTTCGACAGACCCGGCACCAACCGCCACGGCTGGTTGGCGCGGACCATCCCGCCGAGCACCCTCAGGTAACCGCGCGGCCCGCTGACGACATACCGGAGGTCAGCGGTCTCCTCCTCATCGACCGGGCCCGGGTGAATCGGCGCAAGACGACTGGTGAAACGTCCCAGCGACTGGAGAGGCTCTTCAACCCCGGCGGCTCGTGGAGTCACCAAGCGGAGAACGACCTCTTCGACCGCCTGCAGAGCCCTTCGCACAAAACGCAGGCCCCCCAGCGACGGAAGCGACAGCAGCGCCAAGCCGTGTTCGTGACTGATATCGACCACGAGCTTGTGCCCGTGTGAGTGCAGCGGAAGGTCAGTGAGGGCCACGACGATGTCCCAGCTTTCCGCCCGCCCGCGGTCCACGATCCGACGCGTCAACGTGGACAGGTCCTCGGTCCCCGCGGTGAAGGGCTCACTGACCACCTCCACGTCGAACCGCCGCCCCTGCCCAGACGTGCCGGCGAGCCGAGCGGGGAGCACCCGGGCCACATGCTGCGCGATCTGCGTCGGCGCGTCCGGATCCGCCAGGAGAGTCACGACCGTAACGCCCTGCGACGACTCCCGCATGACCGGACCCTCCTCGTTGGCTGCCCCGGCGCTCACCAGTGCCCAGAATCTCCCCGCCATAACGCCGCCGCCGGTAACGGTTGCCCAATCGCCGACGGAGGTCCATGTCCTGTCTCGTTCCTGAATTGCGCAGGCTCGAGATACTGAATCTCAGGCAGTAGCCGACGAGACGAGCGAGGTTTTCGTCTGAGCAGTCACGGCGTCGCCCATGACGTAAGACCGGAGCAGGCGCCGGTGGAGCAGATGGCTTGGGATGTGCGGACGCCGCGGTTGGCGTCCGGTGGGCCTGCCCGCAGTGGGACGCCGATGAATCGGCCGGTTGGCGTCGTGTACGTCGCGAACCGCGCGGTACGCCACCTTCCGGCTGGACGTCGGTTCGTCCGGCTGTCCCATCCCCGGTCGGGGAATTGAGCGACGGTGGATGCGCGGCAGCTTCTCACATCCCTCGGAATGTGGCGCGGTACTCGCTCGGGGTCATCCCCATGGCCGTTCGGAAGGCCCGGGTGAAGTCGGACGGCCTGGAGAATCCCCAATGCGCTCCGATGGTATGGATGGGTACAGACTGCCGGGCGGGATCGGCGAGTTCCCGACGGCACTGAGCGAGGCGTTGCTGACGGACGAAGGCGGAGACCGTTGTGCCGTGCTCCTGGAAGATGCGGTGCAGGTAGCGCGTCGAGATGAAGTGCGCGGCGGCGATGTGGGCGGGTTTCAGGTGGGGATCGTGCAGGTGCGCGTTGACGAAGTCGGTGATCTGCTCGAACAGTGCTCGCTGCCGGGACTCGGGCGGTAGTGCGCGCTGCATCCCGGCGTGGTGGGCGAGCAGCGCCGCCACCAGGTCGACCGCGGTGGCGCCGATCCGGGAGCTGTCGTGGAGAGACAGGTCGGAGTGTGTCTCGGCGAGTCCGGGCAGCATCTGGCTCAACAGTCGCCCGATTCCTACCCGGCCGGAGAAGACTCTGCCGCACTGCGGCGCCACGGCCTGCTCCCGCAGGGGCAGCCGGTGCCGGGGGAACTGAAGGACGAGGGCCCGGGAACCCTCCTGGCCGAACTGCGGTCGCACCACGGCATCGAAGGGCCGCGAACTGTCGTAGAACACGAGGTCGCCTGGTGTGATCAACGCGCAGCGCCCGGCCTGTTCGATGCCCTGCGATCCCGAAACGATCAATGCGAGCTGGTACAGCTCGGGATCGCTTCTGCGGATGAGACTCGGCGTACGCCGGGAGACGAGAGGCGTGTAGGACAGGTTCGAGAGCTGCACGGGCCCGAAGGCCATGGTCTGCATCCGCGCCCTGAACTCGCTTGGATCCGCGGAGCTGATGCGGGTCGGCATGAGGGCGGTCTCCGCGGTCATCCTCCAGGCGGCCATCCGCTCCCTGGGCGGCAGTTGGGCTGTATCCAACACGGTGGCAGGCATGTGGGCTCCCCCATAGGTCGTGCGGTCGCCCCGATCATCATCGGTCCGCACATCGCGCAAAAGTGCGTTACCCGCCAAGCCAAGTGCGCTCCGCGCTAACGACCGGACGGCTCCCGGTCAGCACGATGGACGCACGACGACCGACGCGTTCAGCAGCAAAACTCCGCCCGACCAGCGAGTACACGGACACGTCGGTTCCGCAACAGACGTCGAAGCACACATCGAAAAGGAGCGAGTCAATGCGCGCGATACGAACGGGGATACTGGCGGCCTCTGCGGCCGTCGCGGCGGTCGTCCCAGGCACGGCCACCGCAGCTTCGGCGGCGGCTCCCAAGGTGAGCTGCCCCAGCGGCTACGTCTGCTTCTACACGGGGTTCAACTACACGGGCTCCAAGTGCCAGTGGGATGTGCAGGACCCGGACTGGACATCGGGCACGTACGCGTGTTCCTGGGCGACCACGAGCAACGTGAAGTCGGTCTGGAACGCCGGCACCGACTCTTCGCTCACCGGCGTCGCGTACTACCTGAACAAGAACTACAGCAACCGCGTCGGCTGCACCCGCCAGGGACACGGCGGCAACCTGCAAGGCACGTACAAGGTCCTCTCGCACAAGTGGATCGACAGCTCCTGCGGCTGACCGAACCGGCTGCACCACGTAACCCGAGTCAGGCTCCCGGCACCGCGCCGGGAAGGGCGGCTTCAGGCTTCGGCCTGGGTCATCCCCCGGGGCTTCAGGGAAGCGTGGTCGCGCGGCCGTGATCTGCGGCCGAAGGCTTGTTGGCCGCCCCTTGAGGCGCCAGGCTCCGTTGGCAGGATCCCGTCGACCGGCGGCCTGGCTGATTTCTTCGCTGTCCCGCACCACGGGCGGCTTGTCGGCGATGCGCCGCCCGCCTCAGGCAACCGTCCGCTGCCGTGCGAGTTTCAGCCCTCACGGCAGCACCCTTCCGGCAGTCACGCCCGTCCACGGCTCAACGCGCCCGAGCCGGCCTGCGATGCGGGACGAGTTGGTACAGGCAGCCTTACGGTGACGAGCGCCCCGCCCGAGGGGAGGTTGGCCAGGCTCATCTGGCCGCCGTGGGCCGCGGCGATCAACCGGACGATGGAGATGCCGAGGCCGTCGGTGTCCGTGCCGGACGGGGTATCGGTCAGCAGCGCGGGCGGGAATCCCCGGCCCTGGTCCTGGACCTGGAGGACGACGGCGTCGTCGGTGCGCTCCGCGCTCATCGTGATGACTCCGGGGCCTGCGGGGCCGCAGTGGCGCAAGGCGTTGTCGAGGAGGTTGTGCAGGATCTGGCGCAGGCGTACCGGATCGAGATCGGCGGTGGTCTGCGCCGCCCCCGGAGTCCGTACGGTGATCGTTGCCGCGTCGGCCTCGGCGCGGGCGTAAAACGCCGCGGCGGCCTCGGTGAGCAGCCGCGGCAGCAACACCGGTTCGCGGTGCAGCGGAAGGCGGCCCTGCCGGGTGCGGGCCAGGACCAGGAGGTCCTCGGCGAGTCCGACGAGGCGATCGGTCTCGGCGACGGCGCAGCGCACGGCGGCCTCGAGTTCGTCGCGCCCGCGTGGCCGGGCCGTGGCGAGTTCGAGTTGCGCGCGCAGCAGTGCCAGCGGGGTGCGCAGTTCGTGTCCGGCGGTGTCGACAAAACGCTGCTCGCGTTCCAGCGCCTCCTGCAGGCGGGTGAGCATGGCGTTGAGGGTGCGCGCGAGACGGGCCAGTTCGTCCCCGGTCGGCGGGACGGTCAGCCGCCGGCCTGGCTCGGCCTCACAGATCGCGGCGGCCTCCCGGCGGATGCGCTCCACCGGCCGCAGGGCAGCACCCGCCAGCAGCCAGCCGGCGAAGGAGGACGCTGCGAGCGCGGCCGGACCGCCGACGAACAGCAGGAGCAGCAGCCGGTGCAAGGCCTCCGCGCGATCGCCGAGGGGCGCGCCCACGACCAGAACGCCGGAACGGGGGACCGTGCCCGGCAGACGGACGGGCACGGCGAGCAGGCGGGCCGGGTCATCGACGCCCGCGACGCGTCGGACGGAGAAGACCGGCCTGGTGACGGTCTGGGTGGCGGCGGGCGACAGCATCGGGGCCGCGGCGACGGCAGGGGTCGTCTCGACGACCTCCCCGCGCGGCAGGAGGATCTGAGCGAAGGACTCGTCAGGGTCGATGAGTCCGCGGCCCGCCTCCAGCGGCGCCCGCCCGCGCTCCGCCAGGGCACCGGCGGTGGCCGCGGCCCGCGCCCGCAGGTCGAGATCGACGGCGCGCATGAGTTCCCCGCCCATCCGGACGTACACAAAGGCGCCCAGCGCGGCCAGCACCACAGCCATCGCCGCGCAGAACGCGAGGGTCAGCCGCACCCTGACCGGCAGCCTAGCCAACATGATCCACACGGTCCTTGCCGTCGTCCGCCAGCCAGTAACCGGCGCCGCGGCAGGTGCGCAGGCACTGCCGCCCGAACGGCCGGTCGATCTTCTGCCGCAGGTAGCCCACGTACACCTCGACGACGTTGGAGTCCGCATCGAAAGTGAAGTCCCAGACGCGCTCGATGAGTTCGGCCTTCGACAGCACCTCGCCGGGCCGCCGCATCAGACACTCCAGGAGAGCGAACTCCTTGGCCGTCAAGGAAATCGGCGTCCCGCCCCGGGCCACCCGGCGGGCCGCCGGATCCAGCGTGAGGTCACCGACCGCCAGCACGGCGGGCCGCTCCCGCGCACCCCGGCGCATCAACGCCCTCAGCCGGGACAGCAGTTCGGCGAGCGCGAACGGCTTGACCAGGTAGTCATCCGCGCCCAGATCCAAGCCGCGCACCCGGTCCTCCACCGCATCCCGCGCGGTCAGCAGCAGCACCGGCGCCCACCGGCCCGCCGCCCGGACGGAGCGCAGCACGCCGAAACCGTCCGTCCCCGGCAGCATCACATCCAGCACGATCACGTCATAGTCGATCTCCCCGGCGTACCACAGGCCCTCCTCGCCGGTGGCGGCCAGATCGACCGCGAAGCCGTTCTCCGCCAGGCAGCGCCGCAACAGCTGCGCCATCGGCGTTTCGTCCTCGACCACGAGAATCCGCATCACGCCTCCTCGCCCAGGCCGGCGCCTCCAGCACGGCGCCTCCTGGCACAGGCCCGTCGCAACCAGCGTAGAGCCGGCTGCCTAAGGGGACACTGAGCACGCCCGTACACGGAGACCGGGGGTCGATGGATCTGAACGGTGCTCCGGCGAGAACCCGCCTGGGCGTGTGGTGGTCCTGGGAGGGGGTACCGCGCGGGTTCGCCTTCGCCGTCTGGGACAAGAGGCACGGCACGGCACCTGAGCGTGTCCGTTTCAGGATCTCCTTAGCCGGCGCGGAGCAGGCTGGCGCCCTACCACCGACTCGGGGAGTTCTCATGACACGCACCCCCATGCACCGCGCCGGCCCGTCCCGCACAGCGCCGGCCCTCACCCTCGCGGCCGCCTGCGCGGCAACACTGTTGATGATGGCCTGTTCACCAAGCGCGAACCCGAGCCATCGGTCCGTGACAGCCACCTCGACGAGCCCGGCCCCGCGTAACTTCTCGGCGACCGTTGACAACCCCTGGTTCCCCCTGCCTCCCGGCCGGACGCTCATCTACAGCGGCATCAAGGACGGCGCGAAAACCACCGAGTACCTCACCGCCACCCACGACACCCAGAACATCACCGGCATCCCCTGCCGCGTCGTCACCGACCGCCTCTACTCCGGCCGCACCCTCCACGAGTCCACCCGCGACTACTACGCCCAGGACAACGCGGGCAACGTCTGGTACTTCGGCGAGGACACCGCCGAACTCGACGACCACGGCAACATGATCTCCACCGAGGGGACCTGGCGCGCAGGGCGTGACGGCGCCCGCCCCGGCGTCTACCTGCCCGCCCACCCCAACCCCGGCGCGAGCGGACAGCAGGAGTACTACCCCGGCCAGGCCGAGGATCACTTCCAGATACTCGACCTCAGCTCCCGCGTCTCCGTGCCCTACAAAACCTTCAACAAAAGCCTCCGCACGAAAGAATGGACACCGCTCGAACCCGGCACCGTAGACAACAAGTACTACGCCAAAGGCATCGGCACGGTGAAGGAAGTCACCGTCAAGGGCAGCCCCTTCGAAGAAAACACACTCATCGCCATCAGAGGCTAAGGTCCCCGCGATCCTGCCCTCCGCGGGCGGCGCCAGGCTCTCGGTGACACTCTGACCCGCATGACCGCACTCTTTCCCGATGACAGGAGTCGCGACCGGGCGCCGCGCGGCACCTGCCGCGTAAATGATTGATCCGGGTGTCGGCTGACCGCGATGGCCAACGGCAGTGTCGCGCTGACCGAGCAACTTCTGGCCGGCGCACCACCACTTCGAGCCCCTTTCCGACGGGAGCGGTCCACGCGCTGGAAACCGAGCCATCGTCAGGACCTGTAGATCACCGATCAGATCCAGTTGATCGTGTCCTTGAGGAGGCGGGCGCACTTCGCGGGGATCGTCGCGTTCGCTCGCCAGGTCTTCTCGGCCTGCACGCTGGTAGTTGTCACTCCGGCGTGCCCGTTCGGGTTGTGCGCCGGTGTCAGGTGGCCGTTGGCGATCAGCATCCCGACGCGGATCAGCGCGATCCCCAGGTGGCGGGCGGCTTCCTGCTGGGACATCCAGGCGTGGTCCTCGACGCGGTCCGCTCTCAGCAGGAAGTAGCCGCGCTCGCCTCTCCGCCTCAGCCGCTCCTGCCGACGTTTTTGGTCCGTCATGCGGCCGTCGCCTTCGATCGCCCGGCCGGTAGGCCGCGTTCGAAGCCGGCGCCGGCGCGCACGAGGTGAACGAGATGAGGTGCGTTCACGGCCCGCCACCGCTGCTGGGCGGACTCGACGAGCTTGCACTCCATGGCCAGGGCGGCGGTGCGGGAACGAGCGCCCCGGGTGCACGGACGGACGGTGGCGACCGTGGACTCGATGGGGCCCGTGGCCTCGTGGACTCGTTTGTCGTTCGTGCGCAAAGCCTGACCCTCCTGGCCCGGAGGCCGAAGTCGACGCGTACATAGCTGAGTTGACCGATCAGCGGGACGAGTCCGGTCGGCGGCTCTCTGTCGGACTGCCAAGGGACTACACCCGGGGTTCGCCTGATTGTGGGGGTGACTGCCTCGCTTTCGCCACGGAAGATGCCGCCGCCCCACGCTGTCATCAGCGCTGAAGAACCTCCCCCACAGACGCGGGCAGCAAGGCTGGGCAGCCGTCGCTACCGGACGGGAGTCGCTCCCCGGGCGGTGGTCAGGCCCGTTGTGACGAGCGTGAGCCAGCGGGCGCGGGCCTCAGGCGGCTGGTCGGTGGGAGCGGTGGAGAACAGCAGGTAGATGTCGTCGACGGTGACGTCGGGATGGATGTCGCCGTCGGCCTGGCCCGCGTGGATGAGGGCCGTGACGGCTGCCCCGGCACGGTCTTCGTCGGTGCGGTCGCCGGGCTCCGCTCCCAGGGCCTGTGCGGCGGCCTTGATCGCCCGGTCGGCCACGGACGCCTCGACGACGCGTCCGAGGAACGCGGTCAGCTCGTCCAGTGCACGTGCACCGGCGGCGACCCGTGCGCGGGTGGCTACCGCGTCGTCGGCCACCCGCGTGACGTACTCGGCGACGACGGCCGCGACCAGGTCCGTCTTGGTGGGGAAGTGCCGGTACAGCGTGCCGACCGCCACGCCCGCCGCCGCGGCGATCTCGTCCATCCCGGCCTCGGGCCCATGCGTGGCGATCTGGTCGCCGGCCGCGGCCAGGATCTTCTTTCGGTTGCGGACCGCGTCGGCACGCGGCGCCCTGGCCTGGGGCACGGGCTCGCCTCCCTCTCGACTTGCATCAACGTGAACCACGGTTCAGGATAGATAATGAACCGGAGTTCATCTTACTTGCGGAGGAACCGCCATGCCCGCGAAAACCGCCCTCGTCACCGGTGCCTCCTCAGGCATCGGTGAAGCCACGGCCCTCAAGCTCCAGGACCTCGGCTACACCGTCTACGGAGCCGCCCGCCGCACCGACCGGCTGCACACGCTCGCCGACCACGGCATCCGCCCCGTGGCCATGGACGTCACCGACGACGCCTCCATGAAGGCCGGCATCGAGAAGATCATCAGCGAGACCGGGCGCATCGATGTGCTCGTCAACAACGCCGGTTACGGCTCCTACGGTGCACTGGAGGACGTCCCGCTCGACGAAGCCCGTTACCAGTTCGAGGTCAACGTCTTCGGCGCGATCCGCCTGGTCCAGCTGGCCCTCCCCCATATGCGCGCCCAGCACTCCGGCACGGTCGTGAACATCACCTCGATGGGCGGCAAGATCTACACCCCACTCGGCGGCTGGTACCACGGCACCAAGTTCGCCCTCGAAGCCCTGAGCGACTGCCTGCGCGTGGAGGCCAAGCCCTTCGGTATCGACGTCGTCGTCATCGAGCCCGGCGGCATTGCCACCGAATGGGGCGCCATCGCCGCCGACAAGCTGGAGAAGTCCTCCACCGACGGCGCCTATGCCGCCCAGGCCACTGCTGTCGCCTCCTCGCTGCGCTCCGAGGCCAACGCCAAACGTAATTCCCCGCCCTCCGTCATCGCCGACGCCATCGGCAAGGCGGTCACTGCCCGCCGCCCCAAGACCCGCTACGTCAAGGGCTTCGGCGCCCGCCCCCTGATCACCCTGCGCCGGATCCTGCCCGACCGCGCCTTCGACACGGTCATCTCCCGAGCGATCGACCTCGCCCGCTGACGGCACCGCACCGGAGACTGACGGTGAACCACGAGAGCCGGGAGCGAGTTTCGCCCCCGACTGTCCCACTTCAACGACCGCTTTGAACCTCTTCGCCGTCCAGTACGACGGCCAGGGCGCCCCCGCCGACACGCGCGTCTCGGCCCCCGCCAACGACATCGCCGTACCGCCGACGGATCCTTTGTCTGCCTGTCCACCGGCGGGTTGGCGAGCGACCTTGGGAGAGGGGTGTACTGGTCGGCGGCCATGACGAACACCAGGTCGGCGCTGAGGTCAGCCGCCGCGCTGCCCTCCACAAGCCATGTCGTCCCAGACCAATCGACCTCGGCCAGTGCCGCGGGCCGGTTGCAACGGGTCATGGTCGTGCCGGACAGCTACCGGCCGCGCACGTGGTCAGATGGCGGGTTGGGGAAGCTCGCCAACATGTACCTTCACGACCTTCACGTGCGTGCATCCGGCGGCTTTGAGGGCTCGTCGGCGCCGGATGGCCGCCTGCTTGTCGAAAACACCGGCGGACGCCTGTGCGGCACCGTCGGGATCAGTCCACGTCAAGCCGTAGCGTCGCACTGCGGTCGTCATGAACTCGGTCCTCTCCACTCACAGCAGATCTCGAACACCATACGGACGGTCGCCGGTCCATACGCGTCAGCAGCTTTCCATGAGCGAGTCGACGCGTCGAGAGGACCGCAGCCCGACCGCCTAGTACGAGTGGCTGGAGGCTCGCCGAGCGCCCCCGGACCGTCAACTGCGATGACCGGAGCAGACCCAAGAGCGTGCGGCGCAGATCATCCGGCGCCGCGTGCTGCGGATGTCTCCCCTGAGCCACCTTGGCCACATGCTGCGTCAGCACGCCGCAGCGTTCCGGGTCCGCGCTCATCCGCAGTGAGGTGACCACCTCCGCAGGTCCGTGGCGACCGGCTGCTGGCGGGCCGGCAGCGCGATCGCCCGCTCCTCCAACTCCCGCTGCAGCGCTTCGACCTGCTCCGCGGTGGAGGTGACCCTCTGCGCCTGCTGAATGCCGGCGGCCAGCTGGGTGCCGGTGGCTCCTGCCCATGGCCGAACCGACCAGGTTCGCCTGTCACCGGCTGCCAGCCTCGCCCACCACTCCCCCGAAAATCGCCCACAACGTACAACGCGTCCTGGACCTCGATGGTCAGACAGTACGACCGTCACCGCCCGGGCCCATTCGGGTGGCCGAACGTACTCGATCCCGCCTAATGGGGGCAGGGCAGAGGAGGCAGTGTGTTGGCCGACACCGACCGGGTTGGAACGAGCGTCGGGCTCCGTCGCCGTACCGCCACGCAGCCGGCGACACCACCCACGGCCCCCGCCGCGGCACAAGACGCCGAGGACCCCGCACCCCAGCAACTGCACCGCGGCATCACCCTGCTCGCGACGATCAGCCTCTTCATCGGCACCCGCTCTGCCTGGACCACCGCGATAAGCTCGCGCCCGGCCGTCGCCGCCGTCATCTCCCTGTGCTACGCCTCGATCCTCATCTGCGGCGCCCTCGGCCTGCTCATACGTACCCGGCGGGCACTGACCCGCATCGACGCCGCCGTCCTGATCACCGCCCTCGCCCTGGCGGCCTGCGGCTACCTCCTGCATCACACCGGCGCCGACGAAGCCGCGCTGACCGCCCAGGCCGCCGACCAGATCCGGCACGGCCACCCCGTCTACGGCCAGCCATGGCCCTGGCTGTTCGACCTGCCGCACGTCGGACTCACCAAGACCATGTCGGGCGGCGCCGACTACACCTACGGCTATCCGCCGTTGACCGCCCTGCTCGCCTCACCGGTCCACGCCGTCATCCCCACGACGGCAGCCGCCACCCTGGTCACCACCGGTGCCCTTTTCGCCTCCACCGTCCTGCTGTGGTTCCTGCTGCCTGCGCCCTGGCGCTCCGCCGCCACGGCCGTCTGCCTCGGCTTCGGGTTCCTGCCCCACTACGCGGCCTACGGCTACCCGGCCATCATCGCCCTCGCCCTCCTCATCCCCGTCGTCGTCCGCTGGCCCCAAACCGGCCAGGGCGGACGCCTGGGATCACGCGGCACCCTGCGGGCGATCTCCCTGGGCGCAGCCTGCGCGGCCCAGCAACTCGCCTGGTTCTTCACCCCGTTCCTGCTGATCGGCCTGTACGCCGTCCGGCGCGGTGAACTCGGCCCCCGCCGTGCCCTGGCCCTCACCGCCCGCTACACCGCCACCGCCGCACTTACCTGGTCCGCCGTCAACGCCTATTTCGCCGCCCAGGACTTCTCCGCCTGGCTGGACGGCATCTTCCTGCCGCTCAACCAGAAGGCGATCCTGCACGGCCAGGGCGCGATGGGCATCTCCTACTACTTCACCGCCGGCAGCAGCCACCTCGACTACTACACCTACGCCAGCCAACTCCTCCTGCTCGGCCTGCTGGCCGCCACGCTGCTGTTCTTACGGCGGCTGGGACCCGCCATCACCGTCCTGCCCTGGATCGCCTTCTACCTGGCACCCCGCTCCCAGGACGGCTATTTCCTGCTGATGACGCCACTGTGGCTGGCGGCCGCCGCCACCGTCCCGGCCGCCGCGCTCGCCACCGCCTGGCAACCGCGCCTGCCCCGCCTCACCAGCCGACGCGCGAAAGCAGCCCTGGCCGCCGGACTGCTCGCCCCCGCCTTCGCCTGCGTCGCCATCGCTGCCTCAAGCCGGCCACCACTGCAGTTGACCCTCACGCCCCGCTACGCCACCCACGGCTCACAAGCCGGCGTCACCGCCATCACGTTACGGGCCGTCAACACCACCGGCTCCCCCCTCACACCGCACTTCGCCAGCCGCCAGGGCCACGGCGCCTCCAACTGGTGGACCATCCAGTCCGGCCCTGCCACCCTCGCACCGCACACCACCGCCAACTACACCATCAAACCCCCCGGCGGCTTCCGCCCCGTGCCAGGCGGCCATTCACCGACCTACCTGATCGCCGTCACGGCAACCCCCATGACGATCACAACCGCCCCCATCGCGGCCCCCGCGGCTGAGGCGCCAGCCTCTGCTGACGGCGGCGATTGAGCACCTCGAGGATCAACGACTCTTCTTGTGGCCTCCGCCCACCTGACCAGACACATCAGCCCCGTAATTCGGTGCCGCGCGGCCTGGACAGCGGGGCGGTTGCGCCTGCCGGCGGGCAGGTGGTGGACCACTTCCATGGGCCAGGAGGCGACGGTGCCGATCTTCAGCTGGGGGCAGGCGGGAGTGGATCTGGGTTGCCGCGCTGAGCAGGGCGAGCGTTGCTCCGACAGCGCAGCCCGCCCGCGTGCCGTATTCGTCGACGACGATGCCACCGATGAACGCCCCTACGGCGAGCGCGATCTGGCATACGCCGACCAGGAACGCCATGCCTCTCTCGGGGGTTACGCGCAGGATCCATGTCTGTAGCGCCAGGGGTACTGCACCGAAGGCGGCGCCGCCCTGGACGCCGCCCACCGCATGTGCACCAGCATCACCGCGCTGGCGGACGCGGCCTGGCCCCGCAGTCCTCGTCGGCGCCTCGGCTCAAACGTCGCCCGATTCAGCGATAGCGTCCCCCCGGCGCTGAACTGCCCTGAGTCGCTGAACTCTGGCTGGCGCCAATTTCGTGCCCTGGAGCAGCCCCTGTGCATGGCGGGAGGATCAGCCGAACAGGCGCCGCTGGATCTCCCGCCGGTAGTCCTCCAGGGTCCTGTCGAGGTGTACGGCCGTGGCCTCGGCGGCTTCGTCGGGACGGCCGTCGCGGATGGCGCGGTAGATGGCCTCGTGCTCCTCGACCGCGGCCGCGGTGCCCTCACCGAGCGTGTCGTGAATACCGATGGCGCTGGACTGCCGCTGCAGCCGACGGGCGTCGCGCACCGCGCTGCCGAGGAACGTGTTGTGCGAGGCGACCGCCACCGCCGCGTGGAAGTCGTCGTCGCCCTGGTTGAAGACGGCGACCTCACCCTGAAGGTACCCGTGCCGGCACTGCTGCATGGCGACCTCGATGGTGCGCAGTTCGGCCGGCGTGGCGCGGGTGGCCGCGAGTCTGACGGCGGCCATCTCCTGGACCCGGCGGAACTCGAAGAGCATGAGGACGTGGTCGAGGTCCACGGGCCGGAAGAAGCCGCCCCAGCGACTGGCGATCAGCATGCCGTCGTCGTCCGCCACGAACAGTCCGCGTCCCTTGTGCGCCCGCACCCGGCCGAGCGCGGAGAGGATCTTCACGGCTTCCCGGACCACCGCCCGGCTGGTGTCCAGCTGCTGGGCGAGGTCGTTCTCCGTGGGCATCCGGTCGCCGGGTACCAGGCGCGCCTCGGCGATGAACTCGAGGATCCGCTCCGCCACGAGCTCGTATCCGGGGCGGTAGTCGCGCCGCTCGTCCGCGCCGTTCACCGCTGCCGCCACGGCGGGCGTGTCTTTCATGGGTGCTGCCTCCGGGTGACTGCGACGACAGGGACTGATCGGCCTTGAAGCCGAACTCAGGGTACCCCAGTCCTAGATAAGTCGTACTCATTTTCAGCATCGCAGATCGCGAGAGCATGGGTTATTTGCGTAAGTTATAGCTATTTAGGCAGATCATAGGGCTGAAAGAAGCGTCCTCATACCGTACCGAGCCCAGGAAAAGGACGTACACACCTCTTGACGAGTTCCGCGATATGGCGGCTAATTTCTTCCGCAACGGTGAAGACAGAGCCGTCAGCCTCACGCAAACCCAGTGGAGTCGCTCATGTCCGTCTACAAGCCTTCGGCCCACCAGGAGACAGGGACCAGCCGGAGACGTGCCGCGTTGCTGGCCGCGTGTGCCGCCGGTGTGATGCTCACAGCGGCCGCCTGTGGCAGCGGCGGCACCGCCGGCACGACCACCAAGGACGGCTTCGCCCAGGCACCGCAGAAGGACGGGGCGTTGACCGTCTGGGTGGACGCGACCCGCATGGACGCCGCGAAGCTTTACCAGGCGTCGCACCCGAACGTGAAGATGGACATCGTCAGCTACGACGGTGACGCCAACGGCTCCAACTACCTCCAGACGAAGGTGCAGTTGTTCAACCGCACGGGCAAGGGCTGGCCGGACGTCGTCTTCAGTTCCCAGAACAACGAGGCGAGCTGGGCCGTTCAGGCGGGCTTCGCGGCGCCGCTCAACAAGGGTCTGATCCCGGATGCGACCCTGGGCGGGTTCGCGAAGGGCGCCAACGACGTCTGCACGGTGGACGGCACCCTGTACTGCCTGCGCAACGACCTCTCCCAGGCGGTGCTGTGGTATAACGCGCCGCTGCTGAAGAAGTTCGGCTACACCGTCCCCACGACCTGGGAGGAGTACCAGGCGCTCGGCGAGAAGGTCGCCAAGGAGCACCCCGGCTACCTCGTGGGCGACGCGGGCGACACCTTCACCCCCGAGATCTATCTGTGGGCGAGCAAGTGCGGCGCCAACCACATCACCGGCCCCAAGTCCGTGTCGGTCAACACCACCAGCGAGGCCTGCACCAAGATGGCCAAGCTGCTGGACGTGCTGATCAAGAACAAGTCGATGTCGATCAGCGGCGTCTTCAGCACCGACTTCGGCAAGAACGAGGCCGACAAGGTCCTGCTGATGCCCGGCCCGGCGTGGTACGGCGGCGCGGTCTTCAAGGACGGCCTCAAGACGCCGGCCAAGCAGATCGCGGTGGCGCCCATGCCGCAGTGGCAGGGCGACACCTCGCCGGCCACCGGCAACGTCGGCGGCGGCACCTGGCTGCTGTCCAAGCACTCCACTCACATCAAGGCGGCCACCGACTTCCTGAAGTGGGTCACCACCGACAACGCCTACCAGGGCGAGAAGGCCCCCGGCTTCCCGGCGTACGCGCCGGCGGCCGAGAACTGGCTGAAGGCGCAGGCCGCCTCCGGCTACTTCGCCGGTGACCTCACCGCCCTCAAGGACGCCTCCTCCCAGGTGTGGTCCGACTGGGGCTCGGGCCAGTTCAGCCAGGAGGCCATCTGGGCGGCCACCGTCAAGCCCGGCCTGACGCAGGGCAAGACCATCGAATCGCTGCTGCCCGCCTGGCAGGACTCGATCGTCAAGTACGCCCAGGCCGACGGATACAAGGTCTCCCAGTGACCCTCACGCCCTCATCGGCCGGCTCCGTCCGGGGGCGCCCTCGCGGCACCTCCCGGCAGAGCCGGGCCGGCGTGGCATTCGTCGCCGGCTACGTACTGCTGCTGATCGCCTTCGGCGTCCTTCCCACCTGCTACGCCATCTACTTCGCGTTCACCAACGCCGGAGGTGCCTTCACCGGCATCTCCAACTTCGTCACCACGGCACAGGACTTCCGCTTCGTCGACTCCCTGGGCCACGTGGCCCTCTATCTGGTCTTCTGGCTCCTGTCCCTCGTGGTGTTCGTGGTGGTCCTGGCGCTGCTCCTGCACCGGCTGTCCTCGGGGCCGCTCAGCCAGGCACTGCGCTTCCTCTACTACATCCCCGGCGCGCTCGCGGGCGCCGCGAGCGTCCTGGTGTGGCTGTTCATGCTCGACCCGACGGTCAGCCCCGTCAGCTCCCTGCTGGAGACACTGGGTTTTCACACCTTCGGCGAGGTCATCGCCCCCGGCAATCTGGCGCTGCTGTTCACGATCATCGCGTTCTGGACCGGCGCGGGCGGCTGGATCGTCGTCATGTACGGGGCACTGAACAACATCCCCAGGGACGTCATGGAGGCCGCCCGCATCGACGGCGCGAACGGCTGGCAGACCGCCTGGCGGGTGCAGATCCCCATGCTCCGCAAATGGATCGTCTACATGGTGATCCTGGCCTTCGCGGGCGGCGCGCAGCTCTTCGTCGAGCCGCAACTGCTCTCCCTCGCCAGCGTGGGGGTGGCCGGCCGCGACTATTCGCTCAACCAGCTGACGTACGACTTCGCCTTCCAGATGAACAACATCAACGGTGCCGCCGCGGTCTCGGTGGAACTCCTGGTCGTCAGCGTGTCGGTCGCCGGTGTCTTCGTCGCACGATCGGGGTTCTTCGATGCCGACTGACACACGATCCACCCCTCTTGCCGCCGCTCCTCGCGCGAAACGGGATCGGAGCCCCGGAAGCCGGCACGGGCAACCACGGCCGCGCCACCGTCCACCCGGCCAGGTGACGTCCCGTCTGCTGGCCGGCTCGGTGCTCACCGTGTTCGTGGTCTTCTTCGTTCTGCCCGTGCTGTGGCTGCTCCTCGCGGCCACCAAGACCGACCAGCAGCTCGTCCACGACAACCCGCTGTCCTTCGGGTCCTGGCACGCGCTGTCGGCCAACTGGCACGCGCTTACCGCCTTCCAGGACGACGCCATCCTGCTGTGGCTGCGCAACTCCGCGCTCTACGCCACGATCTCGCTGGTCATCACGCTCTGCCTGGCCATCCCCGCCGGCTACGCGCTGGCGATGACCGAGTTCCGCGGCCGGCACACGCTGCTGATCGCGACCCTGGTCGTGATGCTGATGCCGAACGCCACGCTGGTGGTCCCGCTGTTCCTGGAGATCAACGCGGTGCATTTGATCGGCACGATGTGGTCGATCGTCCTGCCGTACTCGTTCTACCCGTTCGGGGTGTACCTGACGTACATCTACTTCACCACCGCCGTACCCAAGGACCTCCTGGCCGCCGCACGTATCGACGGCTGCTCCGAGTTCGGCGTCTTCCGCCATGTGGCCCTGCCGCTGGCGACCCCCGTCATCGCGCTGGTCGGGTTCTTCAGCTTCGTCGCCAACTGGACGAACTACTTCCTGCCCTACGTGATGCTCCCCGAGAGCAACCAGATGCCGATCCAGGTGGGCGTCGGCAGTCTGCTCAGCAATGTGCCCTCGTTCAACCCGACCGTCGGCAACCTCGCGATCCAACGCCCGCAACTGGCACTGGCGACGCTGGTGGCCATCACACCGGTCCTTGTCGTGTTCCTGTTCGCCCAGCGCTTCCTGGTCAGCGGAATGCTCGCCGGCGCCACCAAGGAGTAACAGCTTCATGCCCTTCAGCCCTCACCCCCACGTCCCCGGGGACGACACCCCGGCCGCCGACCAGGCATCCCCCGCACCCGACGTCCAGGCTGCGGTCCCGCTGCTCGAACCCCCAGGCTGGGCCGTCGCCCAACGCGCGCTGTTCGACCTGCTCGACCACGCCTGGCGCCGCTTCGCCCGCGACTTCACCGGCCCCGACGGGCGGCTGAACTACACCGGCCCGCTGACCACCCGCGACGGCGTGGACGACTTCTACGAAGTGTTCTTCAACTGGCCCCAGCTCTACCTCCTCGGCGGCGCCGACGACCTGCTGCCCGCCAGCGAGAAGCACTGGGAGGGCGTCACCACGCAGCTGACCGAACTGAACATGCTGCGCGACGAGTTCGAGCGCGGCTACGACTGGTTCCACCAGGGCGAGAGCCTGCTCCTGCTGTACTTCCTCTGCATGGCCGCCCCCGACCGCTGGCGTGAGCGCGCGCTGCGCTTCGCCGAGTTGTACGTGGACCCCGCCAAGGGCAACTACGACCCCGAACACCGCATCATCACCCGCCCCCACAACGGCAGCGACCCGGAGCGCACCGGCCTCTTCGACGGCGCCGTGTATCCCTGGCTGCCGAAGGAGGCGGAGACCTACGGCTACCCCCTCGACTGGATCCCCGAGGCCGCGGACGGCCCCTTCCCCCTGTCGGCGGACCCGCGCCTCGGCGACCAGATGCGGGACCGGATGGGCGTCGGCGACACCGCGGTCAACCTCGCCGCGGCCGGACTGGTCCTCAACGCCTGGATCCTGTCCGGCGAGGAGCGCTACCGGGACTGGATCGTCGAGTACGTGGGAGCCTGGCGCGAGCGCACGCGGGAACACGGCGGCCTGATCCCCGACAACGTCGGCCCGGACGGCCTCGTCGGCAGCCTGCTGGAGGGACGCTGGTACGGCGGCCACTACGGCTGGTCCTGGCCGCACGGCTGGCACAGCGTCGGTCACGCGGCCTGCGTGGCGGCACTCGCGGCGGCGACGGTCACCGGGGACGACGACTACCTCTCCATGGTCGCGACCTCACTCGACACCCTCATCGGCCACGCCAAGGTCATGCCCCACACGGAGGCCGACTCCAGCCTGCCCTCCAAGTGGGCGGTCG
The DNA here is from genome assembly GCF_053593695.1 of Streptomyces sp. NPDC002144. NCBI lineage: Bacteria > Bacillati > Actinomycetota > Actinomycetes > Kitasatosporales > Streptomycetaceae > Streptomyces > Streptomyces sp. NPDC002144. The sequence continues at coordinate 32,712 of NZ_JBSFDB010000053.1, read as the reverse complement.
AACTCGGTCGGGACCGTCACACGCCCACACCGCACCTGCCGTTCCGTCACAACGACTCCGGCTGGTTCGACTACAACCCGGCCACGCCCCCCGTGCCGGTGGCCCTGTGGCACCACACCTCCGCGGAGGCCGACCGCGCACGGCTGGAACGGCTGCGCGAGGCGGACGCCATCGACTGGCGCACCGTGCGGCCGTTCCGGTCCAAGGAGGACTCCGGGCACGAGAAGGCGTGGTTCGCCTTCCTCGCCGGCGACGACCCCGGCTATCCGGAGCGGATCCTCGCCGCCGCCCAGGCCCAGGTCCGCCACCGGCTGCGGCGCATCGACCGCTACCGCGACCTGGACGTGCCCGAGGCCGACATCCATGTGTGGCAGCTGTGCAACCCGGTGGTCACCGAGGCCCTGGTACAGCTGACCTGGGGCGGCCCCCAGGTGCTGTACCAGGGCGGTCTGCAGCAGGCGCGGCTGCGCTACCACGACGCCGACGCCCGCCGAGCCGGCCTGCCCGCCGGCGTCGCCGCTTTGGTCACCTCCATCGACCCCGAGGCGACCACCGTCGAACTGGTCAACCTGGCCCCCGAGACGGACCGCACAGTGATCGTCCAGGCGGGCGCCTTCGCCGAGCACACCATCACCGGCGTCCGCTACACGACCTGCACGGACGACGGCTGGATCGGAGACATGTACGACTACGGCCACACCGAGCCAGTCGTCACCGAGGCCGAAGTCCCCTGCGACGGACCGTACCTGACGGTCCGTCTGCCCGCCTCCACCCGTATCCGGCTCACCCTGCGGCTCGGGCTGCGCACCCGTACTCCCAGCTACCGCACGCCGTTCGACACCACGGCCGAGCAGGCCAACTCCACCGACACGACAGGGGACTCGGCGTGAAGCGCATCGCCCAGACCATCCGGCTCCGCCCCGAGCACCGCGAGGAGTACCTGCGGCTCCACTCGGCCGTGTGGCCCAGGGTCGAGGCCGCCCTGCTCCGGGCGAACATCCGCAACTACAGCATCTTCCTCCACGGTGACGTGCTGTTCGCCTACATGGAGTACCACGGCGAGGACTTCGAGGCGGACATGGCGTCCATCGAGGCAGACCCCGAGACCCAGCGCTGGTGGAAGCTCACCGACCCTTGCCAGGAACCCTTCCCCGACCGGGGCGAGGGCCGCCAGTGGAGCGAGCTCCCGGAGATCTGGCACCTGAGCCCGCCCGGGGACGACGCCACCGCCTGACTCGGCCCGCCCAGCCCGACCCGACTTGGATCAGCCCGTGAACGCACCCGTGCTCATCGACGCACACCACCATCTGTGGGACCTCGCCCGCCGTCCGCAACCCTGGCTGGACGACCCCGGCGTGGCGTCGATCCGCCGCACCTTCACCCCGGACGACCTGCGCTCCACCGCCACCCACCCCGTCGCGGGCCGGCGACTGCACGGCACGGTGGTCGTCCAGTGCATCGCGGAGGTCGCCGAGACCGAGGACCTTCTCGCGCTCGCCGAGCGGGAGCCTTTGATCCAGGCCGTGGTCGGCTGGGCCGACCTGACCTCCCCGGCCATCGGTGACGTGCTCGACCAGATGATCGCCGGTCCGGGCGGCCGGTACCTGCGCTCCCTGCGGCACCTCGTCCAGGGGGAGACCGACCCGAACTGGCTGCAACGCCCCGACGTGGAACGGGGGTTGCGGGCGGTGCGGGACCGCGGACTGCGCTACGACGTGCTGGTGCGCGACCACCAGCTCGATCAGGCGATCCGGCTCGCGGAACGCTTCCCCGACCTGCTCCAGGTCCTCAACCACGCGGGCAAGCCGGACATCGCCCGGCAGGACTTCGCGAACTGGGAAGGCCGGATTCAGCAACTGGCCGCACACCCGCACGTGGTGTGCAAGGTCTCCGGGCTGATCACGGAGGCCGACCACTCCCGCTGGACCACCGCCGACATCCGGCCCGTCTGGGACGTACTGGTCTGCGCCTTCGGCCCCGAGCGGCTGATGTTCGGCTCGGACTGGCCGGTCGCCAACCTGGCGGGGGGCTGGAACCGGTGGGCCGCCACCGTGGACGAGTTGCTCACCGGCTGGAGCGACAGCGACGTCGACGCGCTCCTCGCCGGGACCGCCACCGCGTTCTACGGCCTTGCGCCCGTCGCCGGAGAGAAGGACGCGACGGCCCGAACGAGCTGAACACACCCCACCGAACATCGCGCCGAACCCGCGCGGAACACATCACCACGGATGCCGAGCCCCCGGCATCCGCCCCCGGTCTGCGCCGAAGGGACCCTCCCCCCGTGACACTCGCAACCCGTTATCTGTCCGCCCGCACCCTCGACACCGCACCGGTCCCCAGCACACCACCGGGTCCCGGCGAGGTGGAGCTGGCCCCCGCCTACGTCGGCATCTGCGGCACCGACCTGCACATCTTCCACGGAGACATGGACGCGCGGGTCACCGTGCCCGCCGTCCTCGGGCACGAGATGGCCGGCCGTGTCGTCCGAGTGGGCCCTGACGTCGAGGACTGGGCACCCGGTGACGCGGTCACCGTGATGCCGCTGCGCTGGGACGACACCTGCCCGGCCTGCCGCAACGGCCACCAACACATCTGCCAGCACCTCGACTTCATCGGCATCGACTCCCCCGGCGCCATGCAGCAACGCTGGACCGTGCCCGCCTCCACCCTCATACGGCTGCCCGCCACCCTCCCGCTGGACCACGCCGCCCTCGTCGAGCCCACCGCGGTCGCGGTGCACGACGTCGGCCGGGCCGGGGTGCACGACGGCGAGCGGGTCGTCGTGGTCGGCGGCGGTCCGGTCGGAGTACTCATCGCACTGGTGGCCCGGGCCGCCGGGGCGGACGTCCGGGTGGTGGAGCTGAGCGCCCACCGGCGGCTGCTCGCCGAGGAGTTGGGGCTTACCGTGTGGGACCCGGCCGCCGAGGACCTGGCCGAACTGGTCCGGCAGTGGACCGGGGACGCGGGTGCGGACGTCGCCTTCGAGGTCTCCGGCGCGGCGGGCGGAGTGGACACCGCGGTCGACGTACTCGGCGTCCGCGGCCGGCTGTGCTTGGTCGCGATCCACTCCCGCCCCCGCGAGGTGAACCTGCACCGCTTCTTCTGGCGCGAACTCACCCTCATCGGCGCCCGGTTGTACGACCGCTCCGACTTCGAGAAGGCGGTCGCGCTGGTGGCCGACGGCACCATTCCCGCCGACCGCCTGATCAGCAAGGTCGTCCCGCTCACCCAGGCACCGGCCGCGTTCGAGGCGCTGGAGGGCGGCGGAGCCGTGATGAAGATCCTGGTGGACTGCACCGACGACAGCGACGACGCCCGGGGAGCCGCCGTATGACCGCCTTCGACCTCACCGGAAGACTTGCCGTCGTCACCGGAGCCCGGCGCGGCATCGGCCGGGCCATGGCCCGCGCGCTCGCCGAGGCCGGCGCGGACGTCATCGGAGTGAGTGCCTCGCTGGAGGAGTCCGGCAGCGCGGTGGAGAAGGACGTCACCGCCACCGGCCGCGCCTTCGAGGCGATCCGCACCGACTTCGCCGACCCGGCGGCCGTCCGGGCACTGGGCGCCGACCTCGCGGGCCGGGAGCGCCCGGTGGACATCCTGGTCAACAACGCGGGCACGATCCGGCGCGCTCCGGCGGCGGAACACACCGACGAGGACTGGGAGTTGGTTCTGCAGGTCAATCTGAGCGCGCAGTTCGCGCTGGCCCGCGCGGTCGGGGCGTCGATGGTGGCGCGCGGCCTGGGGAAGGTCATCTTCACTGCCTCCCTCCTGAGCTTCCAGGGCGGCATCACCGTCCCCGGTTACACCGCCGCCAAGCACGGCATCGCCGGTCTCACCAAGGCACTGGCCAACGAGTGGGCGCCGCACGGCGTCAACGTCAACGCCGTCGCCCCCGGCTACATCGCCACCGACAACACCCAGGCGCTGCAGGACGATCCGGCCCGCAGCAGGGCGATCCTGGAGCGCATCCCGGCCGCCCGCTGGGGCAGCGCCGACGACCTCGCGGGCGCCACCGTCTTCCTCGCCTCGGACGCCGCCTCCTACGTGCACGGCACCGTCCTGCCGGTCGACGGCGGATGGCTGGGCCGGTGAGCCCCGCCCTCACCGGCATCCTCGCCGAGGCGCGGATCGCGCCGGTCATGACGGTGCCCGGCCCCATCACGGCCGTCCCGCTGGCGCGTGCCCGGGCCGCGGGCGGCACCCGGTGCGCGGAGGTCACCCTGCGCACCCCGGACGCCGGGCAGGTGGTGAAGGCGATGGCGGCGCACGGCGCTCTGACGGTCGGCGCCGGCACGGTCCACGGAGGAATCCCGATGACCGACGTGATCGCCGTCGGCGAGGCGATGCCCTTCGACCCCGGTCATGGTCTCCCTCGCTGACGTCGAGGCGCTCCTCGCGGGCGCCACGGCCCACGTCCGACGCTGAACGACCCCGTCAGGAGCACCCCTTGCGCCACCGTAAGATCCCCAGCACCACCGTCGAGGTCACCGAACTCGGCTTCGGCGCCTCCGTCATCGGCAACCTCTACCGCACCACCACCGCCAAGGACGCCGCCGACGCCCTCGACACCGCCTGGGAAGCGGGCATCCGCTACTACGACACCGCCCCCCACTACGGCCTCGGCCTCTCCGAACACCGCCTCGGCGCCGCCCTGCGCGACCGGCCCCGCCAGCAGTACGTCATCTCCTCCAAGGCCGGCCGCCTCCTCGTCCCCAACGACCACCCCACGGGCATCGACACCGAGGGCTTCGTCGTCCGCGACGACCTGCGCCGCCACTGGGACTTCAGCCGCGACGGCGTCCTGCGCTCCCTCGAGGACACACTGAAGCGCACCGGCCTGGACCGCCTCGACATCGTCTACCTCCACGACCCCGACGACCACTGGCCCCAGGCCGCCGACGAAGCCATGCCCGCCCTCGCCGAACTCCGCGACCAGGGCGTCATCAAAGCCATCGGCGCCGGCATGAACCAGTCCGCCCTGCTCGCCCGCTTCCTGCGCGAGACCGCCGCCGACGTCGTGATGCTCGCCGGCCGCTACACCCTCCTCGACCAGTCCGCCCTCGACGACGTCCTGCCCGCCGCCCAGGAACACGGCAAGAGCGTCGTCGCCGTCGGCGTCTTCAACTCCGGCCTGCTCGCCCGCGACCGCCCCACCGAAGGCATGAAGTACGACTACCAGGCCGCCCCACCCGAACTCGTCGACCGCGCCCGCGCCATCGCCCACGTCTGCGAGACCCACGGCACCACCCTGCCCGCCGCCGCCATCGCCTTCCCCCTCACACACCCCAGCATCATCAACGTCACGCTCGGCATGCGCGACCCCGCACAGGTCCGGCGCAACGTGGAGCTCCACGCCCGGCGCGTCCCCGACGGCCTCTGGGACGAACTGCGAACGCGGGGCCTGATCAGGGCCGATGCGCCCACCGCGAGCGGTGCCGACCGCCCACCCTCGCGACCGTCGACGCCGACGCGCTGAGTTGCCGCACCGTCCGTACCGGCAACCTCCCGCAACGCGTCAACGGCACCCCCTGGAGCCGCCCGATGTGCACCAGTCCCCCCACGTCAACCACCAGGAGCGGCAGACCTCCGGCGTCTGTCCGCCGGCTCCTGCCAACAGCAGCCTCAGACCAGCACTGGACACTGGTCGCCACCGGAAACGGCTACTCCAAGATCAAGAACGTGAACAGCGCCAAGCTGCCGGCGCTGCCCCGCGCGAGGTGCCGCAGGCGGTCTCGGGGGGCTGCTCTGGGTGCGGCGGATCGACGGGATCGTTGAACTCGGCATCGACACCGGACGGTCTCCCGTCCAGATGCACGCCGGTGACTGCCACATGGCGGGCAAGCGGCGCCAGGGCATTACTCGTACGAGATCCGCCGCCTGCTCGCCATCGGCCTGCGGGCCTGCACCCACTGCGCCCCCGACGAACAGCTGAAGATCCTCGGCATGCCCGCGAGACGCCCGCGCCCGGAGACCTCTGCCCGGCGGTCGAACAGTCGTGCCATGCCGCCCGTTATCCTGCTGACTGGGCGATGTGTACTGATCGCCTAGAACAGGACCTCCCCGATGACGACTCCACCGCCCCCGATCAGCGAGCCCGACCCCTCAGCCCTGGTCTGCCCCGGCGACAAGGTCGGCCCCTGCGCCGTCTGTCAGCGCAAGACCCACAAGTACGGCTCCGGCGGCAGCCCCCTGTGTCAGTGGTGCATGGCACCCGTGCAAGCGCAGTGGGGAGCTGGCGTGCGGCACAACAGCACCCGCTCCTGACCCGTCGCATGCCCGGCCGGGTGACGAGCACACCGGACTGGCACCGGGCACGGGTGCGCGTGAAGCGGTCGTCCTACTGGTAGCAGCCGGCGGCACACAGCACGGTGACCAAGCCGGTCGCGCCGGCCGCTGCGGAGGCGCTGTGGGAGACAGCCGTGGGAGTCTTGCTGGTCTCCCACGGCATGGGCGCGGCCACGGCCTGCGCTCCGAACGCGGTGACGGCTGCGGCAGTCATGAACACCACCGCCAGCGCACGCTTGCACCGATGCATCTCACAACCCCTTGACGGTTGGTCGGCGTTCGGCCGCCGGCGCCCGATGCGCGAAAGCTCTAACGGCCGGCTGCCAGTCTCACCACGCGCGTCACCCCGGGCCAAGATGCCCGGCTGGGGGTGGGACAGATCTCCTTACGATCACTGCAACCGACGGGCCACGTTCCGCACGAACGGGTGGAGCCTGTCCGACCGCAGGCCCTCCACCGGCGTCGACGCCACCGCTTTCGCCGGCCAGCAGCTGCTCGCCGCGCGGTGCAATGCAGGATCTCAGCCGGACTGATGCCGGGAATCAGGCCGCGACGAGTTCCCGCTCGCGTTCCGGCGTCTTGACCTCGTGCTCCTTGTTCGGCAGGGAGAGCCGGAAGACCTTGCGCCAGGCGGAGAACACCTGCTTGGGCAGCGGGCCGGTGACGTACTCCAGCTGGTACTTCTCGAACAGCGCGCGCACCTTCACGGCGACCTCGGCGTACCGGTTGCTCGGCAGGTCCGGGAACAGGTGGTGCTCGATCTGGTGGGAGAGGTTGCCGGTCATGAAGTGCATGGCTTTGCTGCCGCTGATGTTCGCCGAGCCCATCATCTGGCGCAGGTACCACTGTCCGCGGGTCTCGCCCTTGATCGACCGGCGCTCGAAGACCTGTACGCCCTCGGGGAAGTGCCCGCACATGATCACCGAGTGGGACCAGAGGTTGCGGACCAGGTTCGCGGTGAACGTGGCGGCGAGCGTGGGGAGGAAGGACGGGCCCGACAGCAGCGGGTGGATCACGTAGTCCTTGAGCACCTGCTTGCGGATCTTGCGGCCTACGGCCCTGGCACGCGCGCGGAACTCCGGGTCCTTGCGGCGGCGCTTGTTCAGGTTCTTGCCGAGCTCCAGGTCGTAGGCGGCAATGCCGTACTCGAAGAAGCAGGCGTTGATGAAGTTCCACAGCGGCTGGCCGAGGTGGAACGGGTACCACTTCTGGTCCTCGTCGACGCGCATGATGCCGTAGCCGAGGTCGTTGTCCTTGCCGATCACGTTGGTGTATGTGTGGTGCAGCTCGTTGTGGGAGTGCTTCCACTGGTCGGCCGGCGAGACGTGGTCCCACTCCCAGGTGGTGGAGTGGATCTTCGGGTCTCGCATCCAGTCCCACTGGCCGTGCAGGATGTTGTGGCCGATCTCCATGTTGTCCATGATCTTCGCCACGGACAGACCGGCGGTGCCGAGCAGCCATGCGGGCGGGAAGATCGAGAACAGCAGCACTCCCCTGCTGACCAGCTCGAGCGTGCGTTGCGCAGAGATGACCTTGCGGATGTAGGCGGCGTCCTTCTCGCCGCGGCCGGCGATCACCTCGTCGCGGATCGCGTCCAGCTCGCGGCCGAGCTCCTCGATCTGCTCCGCGGTCAGGTGGGCGGTGGGGTCGATGGCGGTCAAGGTGCTCCTACCGTTCGATGTCGCAGGGGCCCGCCGCGGCGGACACGCAAGTTTGGATGAGGACGCCCGGCTCTGCCTCGGTGATCTCACCGGTGCGCAGGTCGCGGACGGCGCCCGCCTTGAGCGGCGTGACGCAGCCGAAGCAGATACCCATGCGGCACCCGGACGGCATGAGGACGCCGGCCTCCTCGCCGACGTCCAGCAACGGCGTGGCGCCGTCCGCGTCGACGGTCTTGCCGGTGGTGCTGAACGTGACCTCGCCGCCGTCGCCGGTGGCGACGACGCTGGGGCGGAAGCGTTCGGTGTGCAGGCGCTCTGGGACGCCGTGCTCGCTCCAGTGCTTCTCGGCGGCATCCAGCAGGCCGGTGGGCCCGCAGGCCCAGGTCTCGCGCTCGGCCCAGTCGGGCACGAGTTCATCGAGACGGGCGATGTCGAGCATGCCGTCCGTGTCGGTGTGCAGCTCGATCAGGTGCAGCTTCTTGTCCGCGACCAGGTCGTGCAGTTCGTTGCGGAAGATCACATCATGCGGCTGCGGCGCGGAGTGGACCATGACGACGTCGTCGAACTCGGTGTCGCGGAGCATGCCCATGACGGGCGTGATGCCGCTGCCGGCCGTCAGGTAGAGCACCTTGGCGGGCTTGGCCGGCGGCAGCACGAAGTCACCGCTCGCCTGGTCGAGCTGGACCAGTGTGCCGGGTTTCACCCTGCGGACCAGGTGGTTGCTGACCTTGCCGTCCGGCATCGCCTTCACGGTGATCGTGACGCGGCCGTCCCGGCGGTGGGTCGGCGAGGTGATGGAGTAGGCGCGCCACAGGCGCACCCCGTCGACATCGACGCCGATCCGCACGTACTGACCGGCTGTGTGGCCGCGCCAGCTCCGCCCCGGCCTGATCACGATGGTCGCGGCGTCAGGCGTCTCAGGGTGCACCGCCTCGATGCGCCCCCGCAGGTCAGCGCCCGCACGCAGGGGGCTGACCAGGTCGAGGTAGTCCGACGGCAGCAGCGGCGTCGTGACCATCTCCAGCATTTTCCACGCCCTGCTGCGGAGGGCTGCACTCGTCATGACTCCAGCTTGCTGCGCCTTGAGGCGTAAAGTCCTGACCACAGGACGTGAATCTGGTCGACTGAATTGTTCGCAGGGAATAAAAACGTGAGCCATGCCATGCGGAGGGTCAGCGAACTGGCCCTGGATGAGACGACGGTCACCGCACTTCGGGCCGAGCTGAAGACCACCGCGGACGAGGTCGTACAGGCGATCATCGACGAGGTCCCTCCCTACGCCAACGCCCTGACGGGCCACATGGGCGCCACCATCCGCCGAGCCGTCCGCACCGCCCTGGGACACTACCTGGACCTCGCAAGCGGGAAGGCCGCAGGCGGTGACGCCAGTGACGCGGCCTACGAGCTGGGCCGCGGCGAGGTCCGCGACGGCCGTTCGATGGACGCCCTGCTCAGCGCCTATCGCGTCGGCGCCCGCGTGGCCTGGCGATGCCTGGCAGCGGGTGCCGTACCCGCGGGTCTGCCCGCCGCCGAGGTCGCCAAGTTCGCTGAGCTGACCTTCGCCTACATCGACGAGCTCTCCGCCGCGAGCGCCGCCGGCCACGCCGACGAACTGGCCGCCCGGGGCAGGGCCCACGAGCGCCACCTGGAACACCTGGCCCGCGACCTCCTCGCCGGCGCCGCCCCGGACGTCCTGCTGGCCTCCGCTCAACGGGCCGGGTGGCAGCCTCCCGTCTCGCTGACCGCGGTCCTGCTGCCGGCCGCCCAGGCCCGGCCTGCCTACCGCACGCTGGACCCGAGCACCCTCGTCCTCGACGATCTGCCGGACGCCACCGGTGTGCTGCTCGTCCCCGATGCCGACCGGTCACATCTCCTGCGGCAGCTGACCGAGCGCACCGCCGTGGTCGGCCCGGCCCGGCCATGGACGCGCGCGTCCGCCTCGTACGCTCGAGCCGTACGCGCGCGATCCGTATCCCCAGACATTCGCGACACCGAGGACCACCTGCCCGAGCTGGTGCTGAGCGCCGACGCGGACGCGTTCGCGGACCTGCGTGCCCGAGCCCTCGCACCGTTGCAGACCCTGCCTGCCGCGACCGCACTGCGGCTGGAGGAGACGCTGCGGGCGTGGCTGCTGCACCAGGGCAGGCGCGACGAGGCAGCGGCGGCGTTGTTCGTCCATCCCCAGACAGTCCGGTACCGGATGGCACAGCTGCGAGAGCTGTTTCCGGACCTCGCATCGCCCCATCGGGTCCTTGAACTGACGCTGGCGGTCGGTCTCCGGACCAGCTGACGCATACGTCGACCGTCCGTCCCTTCGCCAAGGCCATAGAGGATCACATGGGCACCAGCATGGGCCGGTGGATTGCGGCCGGGGCTCAGTCGCTCCGGAACGCGGGGGCACGGGAGCCGGGCTGGTGGCGCTCGAAGTAGTCGGCGAGGTGCGGGTCGATGGCGGGGACCTCCACCGGAGTGCCGCCCGAACGCAGCGACATCGTGGCCGCGATGCCGGTCGCGACGGCTTCGCGGGCGGCGACGGGCGACGTCTCGGTTGCGCCGCCGTACGCGACGAAACGCAGGAACTCGTCGACGAGGGACTGATCAGCGCCTCCGTGCGGGCCGCCGGCGGCTTCGGCGGGGGGCAGGGTCAGATCTGCCCCGGGGCGGTAGCCGGACCGCCGCCGGTTCCACACCTTGATCACCGGGTCGTCGCCCTCGACGCCGTCCCCGAGGTTCTCGATCCGGCCCTCGTCGCCGATGACGGTGTAGTTGCGCCAGTAGTCGGGGGTGAAGTGACATTGCTGGTAGCTCGTGAGCACCCCGTTGTCGAGGCGGGCAAGCACCATGCTGATGTCCTCCACGTCGATGACGGGGTTGAGATCGCGCAGCGCGGAGGGCGGCCAGACGCCCTTGTCGAACCAGTCCTGTACCCGAGCCGAACCCTGTGGCTGAGTACGGCGGTGCGGATTGGCACCGTAGACGGACAGGTCGCCCAGTGCGGTCACCGTGCGGGCGCTGCCGCCCGCCAGCCAATGGATCGCGTCCAGGTCGTGGGCGCCTTTCTGGAGCAACAGGCCCGTGGTCCGGGCTCGTTCGGCGTGCCAGTCCTTGAAGTAGTAGTCGCCGCCGTGGCCAACGAAGTGCCGGCACCACACGGCTCGCACGGTTCCGATCGCCCCCTCGTCGACGAGTCTGCGCATGGTGCGCAGGACCGGCAGATGGCGGAGGTTGTGCCCGACGTACAGCCGGGTGCCGGTGCGGGCCGCGGTGGCCAGGATCCGGTCGCAGTCGTCGAGGTCGATGGCGAGAGGCTTTTCGACGAACACAGCGACACCCGCTTCGAGGAAGTAGAGGGCCGGAGCGGTGTGAATGTCGTCCGGGGTGAGGACGAAAACTGCGTCCAGATCGTCCGCGAGCATGTCTTCGTAGTGCTCGTGGACCTGAACATCGCTCCCGAAGATCCTCCGGGCGTCGGCCCGGCCACGCTCCGACGTATCGGCGCAGGAGACCACGCGGGCCCGACCGGGCCGCTCCGCCCGGACGGCCAGCGGGGCCCGTTGGCCTGTGCCGACGACACCGACGCGCAGTTCCGGCTCGACCGGATGACTGGTCATGGAACACCCCTTCATCGGAGACGGGGAGACACGGCTGACGCCTGGACGCCGGTGGCCGGTGGCCGGTGGGACGGTCGGCCTGCGTAGCAGGGGCACTGTGACAACGCAGCCCGCACGAGGGCACGGCAGACATGCAGCACGACAACGCAGCCCGTGCCGACGGCGACACCACGACCATAGATGCTCGATCATGCAGTATCAACGCCTATATCGAGCATCTTCAAGCATTTCTTGGCCACTTGGGGATCCCGAACGACCCACAGCTGAACCGCACAGACTCAACAGCACATTCGACGTCACCGATCGGATCGAGCAACTCCTCTCCAACTCGTCCCGACCCAGGACGAGAAGCGTTGCACCGTCGCCGTCGTGGACGACCGGGGCGCCACGATCCTCCCGAGGCCCGGCACGTCGGTGACCAGGCGGCCCCTGACGGCGTCAAGCCGGACGTTGCCGAGTCAACGGTCACCGGCGGCGGCGAATCCGAGGCCGTGCGGCCGTGATGACAGCCGCAGGTGTCCGCGCAGTGGTCGCGTCCTCCGCCCCGGTCGGTCCTGGCCGGGGCGGCTCGTCGAGGTCTCGGCGCTCCGTCGGCCGCAACCCTGGCCGCCGCGCTCGCCGGGGACTTCGGCCCCGGGGTGTGCCGCGATCTGCTCGACACGGTGACGTTGCGCCGGCTGTCGCGCCCTCGTGCGGGCCCCGACTGGCCGCCTGACAGGGGGAGTTCGGCAGCGCGTTGACATCCTCACAGGTGGTCGCTTTACTCCTGGGCAAACGCCGGAGCCACGCTCCGCGTGCAGAGGCACGCCCAGCCGGTATGCAGGCCCTCGCGCCGCGAGCCCGGCCCAAGTCGCCAGGACGCCCCACGTGTCCGAGGCGGGGACGTGCCCGCTTCCTCTGGAGCTCACCACATGAGCAACCTGAACACCGCCGCCCGCAAACTCACCGGCGCGGCCATCGGCGCTGCGGCCCTGACCGGCTCTCTGCTCGTCCAGGCGCCGTCGACGCAGGCCGCGACCGTAACCCCGCCGCCCACCCATGCCGCCTTCGACTACCAGATCGGCGGCGCCTACACCCCGCCGAGGGGTGTCAAGGTCGTCACTCGTGACCACACCGCCTCCCCGGCGGCGGGCCTGTACAACATCTGCTACGTCAACGCCTTCCAGGCGCAGCCCGGCGCCGAGAATGACTGGGACTCGGACCTGTTGCTGCGCGACTCCGCCGGCAAGGTCGTCTACGACGAGGACTGGGGCGAGGCCCTCCTCGACGTCAGCACGAACGCCAAGCGGCAGCGGATCGCCGGCACGATCGGAGCCCAGATCGACGGCTGCCAAAGCAAGGGCTTCCAGGCGGTCGAGCCCGACAACTACGACAGTTACACCCGCTCGGGGAACCGCCTGACGGCGAACAACGCACAGGCATTCATCAAGCTGCTCTCCGCCCGCGCCCACGCGGACGGCCTGGCCATCGCCCAGAAGAACACCTCCGAGCTGGCCGGCAATCGCAAGGCCAACGGCCTCGACTTCGCCGTGGCCGAGGAGTGCGGCCAGTACGACGAGTGCGGCGACTACACCAGTGCTTTCGGTAACAACGTGATCGTGATCGAGTACACCGACGCCGGCAGGTCGAAGGCGTGCCGGGGGTGGGGCGGCACGCTGAGCATCGTCCAGCGCGACGTGGACGTCTCACCGGTCGGCGCCGGCGGGTACGTCCGCAAGACCTGCTGAGCGCTCCGCGGGGAGTGCCGGGAGGTGTCGTTGATCGTCCGTGGCGCGGTCGTGGCTGGTCGCACCCTCCCCGCCCCCCTTCAGGGCGCTGTCGAACCGCAGTTGACGTCGCCCGACAGTGGTAAGAGTGTGCGTCGGCCTGTAACGGCTCGGTGAGGCGTCACAGGCCGACGCTCACGCTCCGACCAGTGCTCAATCATGCATATTTCATCGGCGTTTCGCGCAGATTCGCACACAACCGCCTCTTGACAGCCGCCCACCACCGTCGTTTAACTCCTGGCCAACGCCACAGTCGAAGCACTCGGCGGCAGAGGTACGCCCAGCCGGTAGCTGGCCATGCGCCAGAAGCCCGGACTGAGTCGCCAGGACCCCATCGGGGTCCGAGGCGGGGCCGTGCCCACCAGGATCTGGGGCCCAGACATGATCCTCATCTGCGCGACTCCCCCCAGCCGCCGTGACACGACGGCCGCGCCCGGACGCGCTCCCCGTGCTGACCGACCCGTTCGGTTCCGCGAGGCCCGCACCCGACCCGCCTCGCCTCACCCGAGGCGCGCGGTGCCGACGACAGCGGCACGAGCACCGTCCGGCTCCCAACGCCCGCGGCGCTGAGCGCCGCCCGCCTCGACGCCACGACCGACGCAGGCCGGCCGCACACCCGCCCCGCCGGGACCGCCGACCTTGGCCGCGGCCGAAACGGCGTAGACCCAACGCGTACATCGAACGCGCACCTTGTGCGACCACACCTGTCCCACCGCTCCACACCGGAGGTACCCATGCATGCAGCCACCCGCAGCGCGCCGCCCGCACGCCGCGAGGTGCTGCGCACCGGCGCGGCCTGGGCCACCGCGGCGGCCACGGGCCTGTCGGCCGCCGGCTGCGCGGCGGGCGGCGACAACGGCGTCAGCGCCGACGGCACCGTGACCATCGAGATGTGGCACGGTCAGACCGACACCGGCAAGAAGGCCCTGGAATCCCTGGTCGCCGCCTTCATGCGCAGCCACCCCCACATCCGGGTCGAGCTGGGCGGCGGAGTCCTCGCCGACTCGATGCTCCAGAAGGTGACAGCCGCCCTCGCCGCCGGCTCCTACCCGGACATCGCCTACATCTTCGGTTCCGACCTCGCCAGCGTCGCCCGCAGCCCGCAGGTCGTCGACCTCACCGACATGGTCGGACACGCCCCCACTCCCTGGGGGACCTACTGGGAACCGGCCCGCGCGGCCGTGACCGTCAACGGCCAGGTGCGCGCCGCGCCCGCGCTGCTGGACTCGCTCGCCGTGGTCTGCAACAAGAAGCTCTTCCGGCAGGCCGGCCTGCCGCTGCCGGAAGCCGGCTGGCGGTGGGACGACTTCGTCGCCACCGCCAAGGCGCTCACCGACACCGGCGGCGGCCGCTTCGGCACCGGCTGGCCCGGCGTCGGCGACGAGGACACCGTCTGGCGCCTGTGGCCCATGATCTGGGATCTCGGCGGGGATGTCGTCGCCGACGACGGCAGGCACATCGGCTTCGCCGACGCCGGGACCCGCGCCCTGGAGGTCGTGGCCGCCCTCGCTCGGGACAAAAGCGTCTACATCGACCCGAAGCCGGGCAGTGAGCAGATGTACCAGGTCTTCGAGTCCGACCGCATGGGCATGGTCGTCACCGGTCCCTGGCAGCTGCCCGACATCCACCAAGCGAAGATCGACTACCACGTCGTGCCGCTGCCCAGCTTCTCCGGCCGGCCGGTGACCATCAGCGGACCCGACACCTGGACCGTGTTCGACAACGGCGGCGCCCGCAGACGAGCCGCCAAAACCTTCGTGACCTGGCTCATGCAGCCCACCCAGGACGTGCACTGGGACATCGACGCAGGCAGCCTGCCCCTCAGCCGCCGAACCCGCGATCTGCCTGCCTGGCAGCACAAGGAAAGCGGCACCGAGGGACTGGGGGTGTTCACCAAGGCCCTCGATACGGCAAGGGCACGCCCCGTCCACGCCGCCTATCCGCAGATCTCGCAGGCTCTCGGGCAGGCCATCGTCGCCGTGCTGCTGGGACAGAGCAGCCCCACCAAGGCACTGCGCGCCTGCGCCGCCGACGCCAATGCCGCACTGCTCATCCCGCGCTGAGGAGCCCCGTCATGTCGCGACTGCCCACCCCGATCACCGTGTCCCGGCCACCGACCAACCGGCGAGCCCTGCGCCGCAGACGAGCCGGTGAAGCCGCCATGGCCTGGACCTTCGTCTCCCCCGCCGTCCTGATCATCATCGGCCTGAGCGTGGTACCCATCATCTGGTCGCTGCTGCTGTCCTTCCAGGCCGACGACCTCGTCACGCCCAGCCGTTGGGTGGGCCTGGACAACTACCGCGCCCTCGCCCAGGACCCGCACTTCAGCCAGGCTCTGCGCAACACCCTGCTCTACACCGCGCTGTACGTGCCGGCCAGCATGGTGCTCGGCCTGCTCCTCGCCCTGGCCCTCAACCGGCGCATCCGCTTCGTCGGGCTCTACCGCACCCTGTACTTC
Source organism: Streptomyces sp. NPDC002144 (assembly GCF_053593695.1). Lineage (NCBI taxonomy): Bacteria > Bacillati > Actinomycetota > Actinomycetes > Kitasatosporales > Streptomycetaceae > Streptomyces > Streptomyces sp. NPDC002144. Next base: position 16,931 of record NZ_JBSFDB010000053.1, on the reverse strand, counting down.
GTCCCGTTCGTCGTCTCCGCGACCGCGCAGGGCGTGCTGTTCTCGTTCATCCTGGACCCCGAGTTCGGCGCCGCCAACGCCGTCCTGCACCACCTCGGCATCCCCTCCCAGGGCTTCCTCACCGACCCCTCCCAGGCACTTCCCGTCCTCGTCGCGATCAGCCTGTGGAGTGGTACGGGCTTCTGCCTGGTGATCTACCTCGCGGCGCTCCAGGACGTGCCGGCCTCGTTGATCGAGGCGGCCCGGCTGGACGGCGCCGACCGCCTCCAGCTCCTGCGCCACGTCACACTGCCCGCGCTCAAGCCCGTCACGGTGTTCCTGCTGCTGTGGCAGACCATCGAATCCCTCCAGGCGTTCGACCTCGTGTACGTCACCACCAAGGGGGGCCCGCTCGGCTCCACCACCGTGATCGTCTACTTCATCTGGCAGCAGGCCTTCCAGAACGCCACCGCCGGATACGGAGCCGCCTCGGCCTACGTCCTGGCCGCATCCCTGGGCCTGATCGGCCTGATCCTCCAGCTCCTCCGCCGCCGCATGCAGGGGGCCTCCGCATGACCACCGTCTCCGCCCCGCCCGACGCCGCGCAGGCGGCTTCCGCCGCCCCCAGCCGTGAGGCACGACGCCGCCACCCGCGACTGCCCTTCAGCCCCTGGCACTTGCTGCTCGCTCCCATGGCCCTGCTCTTCGCCGTCCCCTTCATCTGGCTGGCGCTCAGCTCGGTGATGAGCAACGCCGAGATCAACCGTTTCCCGCCCGCGCTGTGGCCTTCTCATCTGGACCTGAGCGGATACCGCTATGTGCTGGGCAACGCGATGTTCCCCCGCTGGTTCGCCAACTCGTTCCTCGTCAGCCTCGTCACGGTCACCGCGAACCTCGTGCTCGGCACCCTCGGCGGCTACGCGTTCGCCCGGATGCGGTTCGCCGGCTCCCGGCTGCTGCTGGGCCTGATGCTGGCCACGATGGCGATCCCGTTCCAACTCACCATGATCCCCACGTTCCTGGTAATGAAGCAGCTCGGCCTCATCGACACCCTCGGCGCGCTGATCGTGCCGTCCCTGGTCACGCCCTTCTCGGTGTTCCTGCTGCGCCAGTTCTTCCTCTCGCTGCCCCGCGAGCTGGAGGAGGCCGCCTGGATCGACGGCTGCTCACGGCTCCACGTGCTGTGGCGGATCGTGCTGCCCCTGTCCCGGCCGGCGCTCAGCACGGTGGCCGTCCTGACGTTTCTCAGCACCTGGAACGACCTGACCTGGCCCCTGATCGCCATCAATCACGACACCCAGTACACGCTCCAGCTCGGCCTCACGACCTTCCAGGGACAACACCACACCCAGTGGGCCGCCGTGATGGCCGGCAACGTCATCACCGTGGTGCCGGTCCTGCTCGCCTTCCTCGGCGCGCAGAAGGCGTTCATCCAGTCCATCACCTCCACCGGTCTCAAGGGCTGACCCCGTTCGCCCCCCGACACACCCTCAGGCAGGAACACCTCAATGCCGCACTCATTCGACCTGCTGGTCATCGGTGACGCCAACCCCGACGTCGTCGTCGGCCCGCTCGACGGCCCGCTCGCCTTCGGCCAGCGCGAACAGCTGGTGCCCACCGGCACCCTCACCGTCGGAGGATCCGGCGCGATCGTCGCCTGCGGGGCCGCCCGCCTCGGGCTCAACGTCGCCTTCGCCGGCCGGGTGGGCGACGACGACGCAGGCCGCTACATGCGCGACCAACTCGACGCCCACGGCGTCAACACCGAAGCGCTGCGGCTCGACCCTCGCCGCCCCACCCCCATGACGGTCGTGCTCACCCGCGGAGACGACCGGGCCGTCATCACCGCCCCCGGCACCCTGACCGCGACCACGGCCGACGACGTACCCGCGGCACTGCTGGGAGCCGCGCGGCATGTGCACGCGGCCTCCTACTTCCTGATGCCGCAACTCGCCGTCGCACTCCCGGACCTTCTGCGCACCGCACGCCGGCACGGCGCCAGCACCTCCCTGGACACCAACGACGACCCGGCGGGCCGATGGGAGGCCTCAGGTCTGGACGCGGTCCTGGCCCACACCGACTTCCTGCTGCCCAACGCCGCCGAAGCCCGGCGCCTGGCCCGCCTCGACACCGACGACCCCGCCGAAGCCGCCGCACGGCTCGCCCTCCGTGGCCCGGTCACCGCGGTCAAGAACGGCGCCGACGGCGCCCTGTGCCACGACGGCGAACGGCTCTTCACCACCCGGGGCATCCGGGTCCAGCCGATCGACGCGGTCGGTGCCGGGGACAGCTTCGACGCCGGATTCATCGCCGCCCTGCTCGACAAGAGGCCCCTGCCAGAGGCCCTCCGCTTCGCAGCGGTCTGCGGAGCCCTGTCCACCCGTGCTCACGGCGGCACCACCGCACAGCCCACGCGGGACGAAGTCCTCGCCCGCCTTTCCGAGACCGAGGAAACCCCCGTATGACCACCCCCAAGATCGCCTTCGTCGGAGCGGGCAGCATCGTCTTCACCCAGGGACTGCTCGCCGACCTCCTGGCGTTCCCCGAACTGAAGTCGGCGCACATCGCGTTGCACGACATCGACACCGAGCGTCTGGCCACCGCACACGCCGCCGCCGGCCGGATCGCGGACACCCTCGGCGCCCACCCCACCGTCACCGCGGACACCGACCGCCGCACAGTCCTCGCGGACGCCGACTTCGTGATCAACATCGTGCAGATCGGAATGGGCGAGGCCACCCGGACCGACTTCGAGGTACCGGCCCGCTATGGCGTACGCCAGACCATCGGCGACACCCTCGGCATCGGAGGCATCTTCCGTGCCCTGCGCACCTTCCCGTTCCTGAGGCAACTGGGGCGGGACATCGCCGAAGTCTGCCCCCAGGCCTGGCTGCTGAACTACACCAACCCCATGGCCATGAACGTCCAGTACCTGACGCAGGCCACCGGCCTGACCCGGGTGGTGGGACTGTGCCATTCGGTGTACTGGACGATGCGCGACCTCGCCGATCTGGTCAAGGTCCCCTACGAGGAGATCAGTTACCACGCAGCGGGCGTCAACCACCAGGCATGGGTCCTGCGCTTCGAACACCAGGGCAGGAGCCTCTACCCGAAGCTGGACGAACTGATCGCCTCCGACGGCCAGTTGCGCCGGAGGGTCCGGGTCGACATGTACCGCCGGCTCGGCTACTACCCGACGGAGACCAGCGAGCACTCCTCCGAGTACGTTCCCTGGTACCTGCACCACAGCAGCGAGGTCGAACGGCTGCGGCTGCCGATCGGCGAGTACCTCAAGATCGTCGACGAGAACGTCGCCACCTACGAGAAGACCCGCGAAGCGCTGGCCGCGGGAACACCCGTCGCCGTCGAGGGGACCATGGAGTACGCGCCCCAGATCATCCACAGCATGGTCACCGGCACCCCGCGCACGGTCTACGGCAACATTCCCAACCGGACCCTGATCGACAACCTGCCCGCGCACGGTGTCGTCGAGGTGCCGTGTCTGGTGGACTCCCTGGGCGTCCAGCCGACCCGGGTCGGCTCCCTCCCGCCCCAGCTGGCTGCGCTCAACCGCACTTACCTCAGCGCGAACGACCTGGTGGTGCAGGCGGCGATCGAGGACGAACCGCGGCACATCAGGCACGCGGCGATGACCGACCCCGCCACGGCCGCGGCCCTGCCGGTCGAGGACATCTGGCGCCTGTGCGACGACATGGTCACCGCCCACGGCGACCTCCTCCAGCCGGGGCTGCGCATCCGCCTCGCCCCGTAGGCGCCGCGATCGGCGGGCCCCCCGTGCCGGCCCGCCGACCGGACCACATCCAGGACTGTCCGGCTTCTGATCTTGGACTTGGCGCTTCAAAACGTAGACGTACTCGACGCAGACCCGGACCTTACCGTGGAAGGTGCTGTGCTCCTCCTTCCAAGCAGGCAACTCAGTCTCACCGCGTTCGCGGTGTCCATGCCGGTGGCGTCCTCTCGGCCTCTGTGTGCCGCAACTGGGCTGCTGCCCAGGCGATTTGACCGTCGCTGGGGCGGGGTGACCGCCCACCGGCACGATCGGTGCCACTGCAAGACGTCCCGCTGTCGTCCCGACGGAGATCTCATCCATGCGCGCGAGGCGCTCGCTGGTCGGCATCATCGGCATGGCGGTCTGCATGCTGATGGGCCGTCTTCGCCACCGGACCGGCACAGGCGGCCACCGTCTCCGGACCGCGTCAGACGGGGACCCAGAACTGGGACCCCGTCTGGTCGGTCCGCAACTGCCGACTCACACGTCCGGCGCCGGCGGCCGGCTGTGGCCGGCGCCGCGACCCCTCACCTGCGGCGGTCCTACGCGCGGCCGGTGAGGTACGTACCTCGCCGACCCGCCGAGGCGGTCACGCGGAGCAGTCCGGGATGGGGTCGGTCTCGCTCGAGATCGCTGTGTCCTTCATGAAGCCGAGTTGGCCGTTGTCCGCGACCGTCATCTCCCAGCGGGTGGAATGCGGCCCGCCCACCCAGGCCTGGCCGTCCTCCTTGCACCAGAACCAGCTCGGGTTGGAGTACATGTAGCCGACGACGTTGTTGGGGTCGGGGTAGATGTGATTGTTGCCGACCGTGCCGTACACCCGTGCGCCGGAGACGTTGTTGCACCACCAGCGGTTGCTGCCGCCGTACCAGCATGGATTGGCCGCAGCCGCGGAGGGTGCGGTCGCCACCGCGACACCTACGGTGAGGGCCGTGGCCGCCAGCAGCGCGCCGGCCTTCCTGACGTTCGTGCCGCCGCCTGACCGGTTTTCCTTGCGCATGTGCTTCCCCTCGGTTGCACTGGCTGACTCTGCTCACCGAGTCTGGAGCGGACGGCGGGCACCAGTCACACACTTCGACCACCGTCGAAAGGGTCTCTGTGAACAGCTCCGGGTAGTACGGCCCCGCGCTGCCGCAGCGCGACCGCGTCACCCTGGGCCGGGGTTCCTGGACGTGGCGTCCGGCCTGGCGGCGACGGTGGCGGCCGAGCGGCGGCGATCGCGGCGCGGAAGGCGGTTGCACGTTCGTCGATCAGCCGCAGCACATCGGGACGCGGCACCCCACGAGCGTGTGCCGGTCCGTGCCGGGCGCTGAAAGCGTCCGGTAAGGAAGCTCTCCCTACCGTCCGTGAGTGAGGTGAGCAGCGGCTGCCGCCGCTGCCGGTCGCTGGGAGGGAATCGTGGAGAAGCTGAGCGGATGGGTGATCCGCCATCGGTTGGTGGTGGGTCTCAGCTGGCTGGTGATCACGGTGGTGGGCATGCTGGTGGCGCCGTCGCTCTCGGGCCGGCTGCAACCAGGCGCCCATGTCACCGGCCCCGGTTACACCGCCAACGTGCGGATCGCCCGGAGCTACGGAGGCGCGACCCAGGACCCCGCTGTCGTGGTCCTGGACCTTCCGACCGGGCAGACCGTCCATTCGCCGCAGGCGCTGGCGAAACTGCGGGCGGTGGACAGGGGCATCGCCACGGCGGCGCCGAGCCTGCGCCTGGTCTCCTACGCCTCGACCGGCAGCCGGACGCTGGTCGGGAACGGTGGGACGAGCACGATCGTCCTGGCCTATCCGCCGAAGCCCGGTGACGACATGGCCACCGATCAGGTCGACGCCCTCACCAGGGCTGCCACAGCCGCGGCGCCAGGTCTGACCGTGCACGGCACCAGTCTGCGGGCCCTGGAGGCCGGCAACACCACCGGCGGCGGCAACTCCAGCGTCACCAGTGAGCTGATCATCGGAGCGATCGGCGCACTGGTGATCCTGGCCTGGGTGTTCGGGTCGTTGCTGGCGCTGTTGCCGCTGGTCATGGCCCTGATCTCGGTGCTGACGATGCAACTGCTCGTCTACGGGCTGACGTTCCTGATGCCGTCGTCCTCGCCGATCCACCCGGCCGTGCAGTACATCGTGGCGCTGCTGGGCCTGGGCCTGTCGATCGACTACTCGCTGCTGGTGGTCACCCGCTGGCGCGAGGAGCGCGCGGCCGGCAAGAGCAACGACGAAGCGGTGCGCGCGGCCGTGCAGCGGGCCGGGCACAGCGTCTGGTTCAGCGGCATGGTGGCCTCGCTCGGCCTGTTCGCGCTGACCGTCATCCCCAACTCGATGGTCCGCGGCATCGGTGTGTCCGGGCTGTTCATCCCCTCCACCGCGACCCTGGTCGCGCTGACGCTGCTCCCCGCGGCGCTGTCCAGGATCGGGCCGCGGGTGGACTGGCCGCGGCGGGCGTCGCGACGGCAGGCGGACAGCCGGTTCTGGACCGGCTGGTCGAAGTTCGTGATCAAGCACCGCGTGGCTTCGGCGGTCGCGGGCCTGGGCATCCTGGCCGCGCTGACCGCCACCGCCGCGACCATCGACATCAGCACGCCGAGCAGCCACGCACTGACCACCGCCGGTGCCTACACCGACGGCTTGCACACCCTGGAAACCGACGGATTCCCGTCCGGGACGTTGACCGCGGTGCCGGTGTACGTCCCGAACGCCGTCGGCGCGGAGAACACCGTGAACGCCCTGGCCACCCTTTCCAGCCTGCGTGGCGCCGTAGCCCCGGCCGGACCGGCCTGGCACACCGGGGACAGCGCGATGGTCATCGCGATCCCGTACCACGAGGTCGGCACCGCCGGCGGCGGCACCTCGCCGGCCGACATCCGCGGCAGCGTCCCACCCGGTGTGCTGGCCGGTGGCGAGGGCGCACAGAAGATCGACGAGACCAGCGCCACCTACGGCTCGTTCCCACTGCTGTTCGCCGTGGTCGCGGTGGTCACCTTCCTGCTGCTGACCCGCGGAATGCGGTCGGTCCTGCTACCTGCCAAGGCCGTGCTGCTCAACATGCTCTCCGTGGCGGCTTCCTACGGCCTGCTGGTGATCGTCTTCCAGCACGGCATCGGCATGAAGGCGCTGTGGGGCGCGTCCACCTACGGCGCGATCGACAGCCTCGCCCCGGTGCTGATCTTCGGTTTCCTGTTCGGTGTGTCCATGGACTATGAGGTGTTCATCCTGGCCAGGGTCCGCGAGGGATACGACCGCACCGGATCCACGCGGGAGGGCATCATCGAGGGTGTGTCGCGCACCGGCCGCCTGGTGACCTCCGCCGCGTTGATCCTGTTCTTCGCGCTCGCCTCGCTGGCCACGGCGAACGACGTCACCGTGCGCGAGATCGCCATGGGCCTGGCGTTCGGGGTGGTGCTGGACGCTATGGTGGTCCGGATGCTGCTGCTGCCCGCACTGGTCTCGCTGTTCGGCGACTGGAGCTGGTGGCTGCCGGACCGGGCCGCGCGGCTGCTCCGGCTCCCGGTGACGCGGTCAGCCGACGAGGCCCGTCCGAAGCCGGTGCCGCAGCGGATCGGGGAGGCATAGGCCGTGCGGGTGCTGGTGGTCGAGGACGAGCCGGACGTCGCCGAGGCCCTGGTCTGGGGCCTGCGGGCCGAGGGATACGTCGTCGACGCGACGGACAACGGCACGGACGGACTGTGGATGGCGACGGAGAACGCCTACGACGTCATCGTGCTGGACGTCATGCTGCCCGGCCTGGACGGGTACCAGGTGGCCAAGCGCCTGCGCGAGCGCGAGCGCTGGACGCCCATCCTGATGCTCACCGCAATGGACGACGACCTCGACCACGCGGAGGGGCTGGACTCCGGCGCGGACGACTACCTCTCCAAGCCGTTCTCCTACCCGGTCCTCCTCGCACACCTGCGTTCCCTGACCCGACGCACCCTCGGTGCCAGGCCGGCGGTGCTCGTCGCCGCCGGCCTGGCACTGGACCCCGCCGGGCGCACCGTCACCCTCGACGGTGCGCCCCTGGAGGTGACCGGCCGGGAGGCCGCCGTGCTGGAGTACCTGCTGCGGCGCAAGGGCTCCGTCATCTCCAAGGCCGAACTGCTGGAACACTGCTGGGACGCCCACTCCACCGGCGACCCGGCGATCGTCGAGGTCCTCGTGCACCGGCTGCGGCGCAAGATCGAGAGGCCGAGCGGGCCGACCGTCATCGAGACCGTGCGCGGCAAGGGATACGTCATCAGAGGCGAGAACCCATGACCGGGCTTGCGCGCGCCTGGCGCCGTCTGGCACACGGCGCGCGCCCTCGCACCGTGCGGACCCGCGTCACGGTCATCGCCGGCCTCGCGCTCACCGCGGCCGTCATCATCGGACTCCTCGTGATGTACCTGCTGCAGGTCGGCCAGGCCAAGCGCACCATCGCCGGGCAGCTGCGCACCTACGCGGTCCAGATCGAGCAGTCGGCCACCGGCGGGGCGTTCCCGCGGCCACTGCCGCCGTCGGTGCTCGACGCGCAGGCCCAGTCCCAGGTCCTCGCGCCGGACGGAACCGTCATCGCCTCGACACGCGATCTGGCCGGCAGGCCGGCTGTGTTCGCGCTTGCGGCGGATGCCACGACCCCGGTTCGGCAGAAGGCCGCCGACGGCGTCCTTCCCGGCGAGCTCTCCGTCCTCGGCGAGCACACCAAGGTCGGCGGCCGACCGGTCACCGTCATCACCCTGACTGCGACCAACCAACGCGACCAGGTCGACGAGACCTTCGCCCGGCTGCTCGTCATCGGCGTGCCGGGCACGCTGCTGGTGGCATGCGGCACCGTGTGGTGGGTGGTCGGTCGCGCGCTGCGGCCGGTGGAGCAGATCCGGCGCACCGCAACCGCCATCACTGCCACCGAGTTGTCCCAGCGTGTCCCCGAGCCCGGCACCGACGACGAGATCGGCCACCTGGCCCGCACCATGAACGACATGCTCGCCCGGCTGGACGACTCCGCCGCACGGCAGCGCCGCTTCGTCGCCGACGCCAGCCACGAACTCCGCAGCCCCCTGACGGCCATCCGCACCGGCCTCGAGGTCGGGCTCGCCCACCCCGACCGCGCGCCCTGGCCGGACATCGCCTCACGGGCCGCCCGGCAGACCGAACGCCTCGAAGCGCTGATCTCCCAACTCCTCGCCCTGGCCAGGGCCGACGCCGGGAAGCTGGCCGCGCGCCGGCAAAGCGTCGACCTGTCCGCGTTGCTGGCCGAGATCCGGGCAACCACCGCGGCGCCGCACCTGGAGATCGAGTTCGCGGTTCCGGCGCCCACCACGGTGACCGGCAACCCGGAGGACCTGGCCCGGCTGTTCCGCAACCTCATCGACAACGCCGCCCGGTACGCGCGGACGAGGGTGTCCGTCACGGCGGGGGTCGAGCCGGACGGCATCCGGGTCGAGATCGGCGATGACGGACCGGGGATCCCGGTCGAGGAACGCGAGCGGGTCTTCGACCGCTTCGTCCGCCTCGACGCCGACCGGGAACACGGCACCCGCTCCACCGGGCTCGGGCTGCCCATCGCCCGGGAGATCGCCACGGCGCACGGCGGCACGATCACGCTCACCGAGACCGACGGCGGCGGAACGCTCGCCGTGGTGGCCCTGCCGCGCTGACCCGAAGCGTGGGGTTCGAAGGCACGGGTGACATGAATCTGTCGCCCCTTTCGGGTCGGTGCGGACCTGGCCGAGCACACGCCAGTTCTTCAGGTGGGCGAAGCCGTTCTCGAGCGGAGCCCGGACGGCCGCGAGCGCTTTGTCGGAGAGCTACGGGCCTCGCGTCAGGGGCCGGTTCCGGGCGGGCCGTAGCCGGTGATCACCGCGGGATCGGCGTCGGGATCTGTGTCGTCGGGTCCGCGGCAGACGGTGACGGTGCAGCGGACTGCTGCTGTGCCGGGTGCGGCGGCTGTGCGGGTGCGGTGGTTCATCGGGGGTCTCCGGTGGCGTCGTGGCTCTCGGCGCGGGCCCGGCGCCAGGCGCCGTCGGCGAGCAGCCGCAGCCCGTTCAGGCCGACGATGACCGTGGAGCCCTCGTGTCCGGCGACCCCCAGCGGCAGGGGCAGGGTGGCTGCCAGGTCCCAGATGACCAGGCCGGTGATGAACACCGCGGCGATGATCAGGTTCTGCCCGACCAGGCGGCGTGCTCGGCGGGAAAGGCGGACGACGGCGGGGATGGTGGCCAGTTCGTCGCGGACCACGACCGCGTCGGCGGTCTCCAGGGCGAGGTCGGATCCGGCGCGGCCCATGGCGATGCCGGTGTGGGCGGCGGCCAGGGCAGGGGCGTCGTTGACACCGTCGCCGACGACGAGCACCTTCCGCCCGGTCCGTTCCAGGTCCCGTACGGCGGTGACCTTGTCTTGTGGCAGCAGGCCGGCGCGGATGTCGGTGATGCCGACCTCGGCGGCGAGTCTGCCCGCGGCGCGGGGGTTGTCGCCGGTGACCAGTAGCGGGGTGGTGCCGGTCAGGGTGGCCAGGGCGGTGACGGTGGCGGCGGCTTCCTCGCGCAGGCGGTCGGCGATGCCCAGCACGCCCGCTGCCGTGCCGCCGAGGGTGACCAGCACGGCGGTGCGGCCCTCCTCCTCCAGGCCCGCGGCCAGGGTGACGGCCGGGTGCCCGTTGTGGTCGTCGACGAGTCGGGCGGGGCTGCCGACGGCGACGGCGCGGCCTTCCACCTGTGCGCTCACGCCGACGCCCGGGGCGGAAGCGAAGCCGTCCGCCAGCGGGATGTCCAGGTCGCGGGCGCGGGCGGCATCCACGATGGCGCGGGCCAGCGGGTGCTCGCTGGGGTACTCGGCTGCGGCGGCGAGCTGCAGCAGTTCGTCCTCGCTCAAGCCGGTTCCGGGCAGCACACGGATTTCGGTCACGTGCGGGGTGCCCTCGGTCAGCGTGCCGGTCTTGTCCAGGGCGACCGCGTCCACCTGGCCGAGGCGTTCCATGACGACGGCGGACTTGACCAGCACGCCGTGGCGTCCGGCGTTGGCGATGGCGGACAGCAGCGGCGGCATGGTGGCCAGCACGACCGCGCACGGCGAAGCGACGATCATGAAGGTCATGGCGCGCAGCAGGGTGGACTGCAGATCGGCGCCGAAGACCAGCGGCAGGATGAACAGGGCGAGGGTGGCGGCGACCATTCCTAGGCTGTAACGCTGCTCGACCTTCTCGATGAACAACTGGGTCGGCGCCTTGGTCTCCGAGGCTTCCTCGACCATGGCCACGATCCGTGCGATCACAGAATCCGACGGGTCCCGCTCGATCTTCACCCGCAGGACGCCGGTGCCGTTCAGGGTGGCGGCGAACACGTCGTCGCCCTCTTGCTTGGCCACCGGCAACGGTTCGCCGGTGATGGTGGCCTGGTCGACCTCGCTGGCTCCGTCCAGCACCCTGCCGTCGGCACCGATCCGCTCACCGGGCCGCACCACGATGACCTCGCCCACCGCGAGCTGTTCGGTCGGCACCGTTTCCTCACTGCCGCCGTCGGTGAGCCGCGTGGCGGTGGTGGGGGCGAGGTCGAGCAGGCCGCGCACGGAGTCGGCGGTGCGGGCGGTGGCGATGGCCTCCAAGGCGCCGGAGGTCGCGAAGATGACGATCAACAGCGCCCCGTCCAGCACCTGCCCGATCGCCGCCGCCCCCAGGGCGCCGACCACCATCAGCAGGTCGACGTCCAGGGTCTTCTCACGCAACGCCTGTAGTCCGGCCCAGCCCGGCTCCCAGCCACCCGTGACGTAGGTGAGGGCGAACAGCGGACCCCACATCCAGGCAGACGCCTCCGTCAGATACAGCGGTAGCGCGATGAGGAACAACGCCAGCGCTGCAGCCGCCCACCGCGCCTCGGGCAGCGCGAGGATCCGGGTGCGGCGCCGGGGCGCTGTCGCCTCGCTGGCGGTGCCGGCTGGGGCCGGGCGGGTCAGGGTGGACGACATCGAAAGGATTTCCCTTGAGGTGCGCGAGGGCGGACAGCTCCAGCACCACCACCGTAACAGGAACGAATGAACATTGATTCATGCGTTCATGGCGCGCGTACCATGAGGTCATGGGTCACGGAGCCGCACCACCCGACAGCGTCCCGCGCGCACGCCTGGACGCGACCAACGCTGCCAGGGTCGCCACCACCCTCCAGGCCCTGGCCACCCCGTCCCGGCTGCTCATCCTCGCCCGCCTGCGCGAAGGCCCCCTACCGGCCACCGAGTTGGCGAGCGAGGTCGGCATGGAACAGTCCGCCTGCTCCCACCAGCTGCGCCTGTTGCGCAACCTCGGCCTGGTCGTCGGCACCCGCAAGGGCCGTTCCGTGGTGTATTCGCTGTACGACGACCACGTCGCCGAACTCCTCGACCAGGCCCTCTACCACGTCGAACACCTCCGCCTCGGCCTGAGCGACACCGCAGCCGATGCAGAGACCGAGCCCGCCGCACTACCTGGCGCCTGATCGCCTCAACCGCAGGCCAGGACCGCCGGTTTCACGAACACCACGAATGCGGGGACCTGCGCGGAGGCAGTCACGGCGAGCGTGTCCGTCGGCCCTACACCGACGCGGAAGTCGACGCCCAGACATGCAAGGCCCCGGATCCGCAGGACCTCCCCCAGGCGGCTGCCGGTCTCCCCATGCGTCTCACCCGGGCCAAGGCGACCGGCCGGGGCAGGGCAAGTCTCCCTGCGCTCACCGCAACCGCGCTCCGGGGGATGGCCTTTCAAGGAACAAAGGCCGGCCTCAGGACGGCCGGGACGCGGGCCGGAGGTCGTCCATCAGCAGGTTCAGCAGCCGGTCGGCCTGGGCTTCCCGCTCAGGCCGGGGGCCACGGTGAAGGTTCCGATGAGGGCGGCGGCGACGTCTTCGGCCGTGATGTCGGTGCGGAGGTCGCCCGCCGTACGGCCTGCATCGAGAATCGTGGAGATGGCCGTCAGCAGCTCGGTAGCGACGTGAAGGCCGTCGCCGGCGAGCATGCCAGCGCGCATCACCCTGACCGGCGCGTCCCCGCACTGACCGAATTCCGGGAACTCCGAACTCGCGAATCAGGGCGCCTGGCAGACGTTTCTCGAAGGGGGAATCGGCGTGATCGCCGCGATCCCCGACGTCCCGGCTCCTCCTCCGAGTTGTTCCCGGTCAGCCTGGGTCCGGGAGGCTGCCGAGCCGACTGATCCTGTCGGTCACCTCGTCACCCCACCACTCGCTCCCGGGCTGTTGGCTCGAGGGCCGGTCTGCGGAGACGGGACGTCGTCCCGGACATAGACGGTGATGCGCGCCCCGTGGACATGGGTTGTTCCGTACTCATGGAAGTAACGCCGCAGGGTGCTCGTTTTCGCTTCCTCCTGCGCGTTGGTCGGCGCGTTCACACCCCCCGCGCGGACGGCGACGATCCGGTCGAATTCCAGCATGCGTGCCGCTATGTCCCGGGCGGGAAGCTCGGTACCTGCAAGCGTGTTCGACGAAACGGGATCCTGTGCCAGGGCGAGATCTGTCAGGAAACGGGTGTCCTCGGGGTTGGCCGCGGTCAAGGTCCGGTGCCGGCCGGGGAGGTAGAGCAGTCCGTCGCCCGGGCCGCCTTCCTCGCGTACCGCGGCGCCGATGGCGATGGTGTCATTGCTTCTGCTCTGGGGGGTCCTCAGTGACAGACTCGGCTGGACGAGCGCGGCCAGTACGGCGACCGCCGCGATCCACGCGGTGCGGGAGGACCGCTGCCGTCGGTGGAAGTAGTCCATCCAGGCGCCCAGCAGCAAGGCGATGCCGATATTGCTGTAGAGCACGTATCGGTCGACGAAAAGGGGCTTGACCAGTGAGGTGATCAGCAGCAGAAGGCCCGGAAGCACAAGGATCGGCACCGCCAGCGCGGAGAGCCGTACGGGCCCCCTCACGGCCAGGGGCGCTCGGGCACACGCCACGCCCATGACCGCCACCACCAGGAAATATTGAAGCCGCACCGGTCCGCCGATCCAGGACACCTGCTCGGACTGCGCCGCGCTGCGGATCGCCAGTGGCAACAGCCCGGCCACAATGCCCGCGGCGGCCACACTCCACGCCCTCAGCACCGGTCGTGGAAGACGGGAGACGACCAGGGTGACGCCTGTGCGACCAGGGCGAGGACCGCGAACTCATGGAGGAGACAGGCCAGCAGCATGGTGGAGCCGTAGACCGCCCACCGCCACCGGGCGCGATGCGGGACGCTGACCAGGAGCGCGTAGGTTGCCCAGGTGACCAGGGCACAGACCATGGCATACGAGCGGCCTTCCTGCGCGTACTTCTGCACCTGGGGAAGGAGCGGGAACACCAGCCCGGCCAGCAGCCCGGCACGGGGTCCCGCCAGGCGTAGCGCCAGAAGCCCGACTCCACTCGCCGCCACGGACATCGCCAGCACGGACGGCAGCCGCAACGTCAGCAGCCCTCCGCCGACGAGACCGAAGATCTCATGCATCACGGCGTAGTAGAGGGCATGGACCAGATCGACATGCCGGGCGGTGAGCCATATCTGCGAAAGATCGCGGTGCGCAAGCTGATAGGTGACGGACTCGTCCCCCCACATGGTGTTCTGCCTGCGGATACCCCAGAGCCCTAGAGCGATGGTCAGCGACAAGGGCGCGATGACGACAACGGCTTTGGCCGGGCCCGGTGATGGTCGACGGGCGGGTACGGGAGGGGAAACCGTTGTGGCCACGGCGGGGCCACGTTGAGCAACGGACATGGGCGACAGGGCCTTTCAGCAGGGGCGAAGACACCGCGCCACCGTGCCCGGACCTCGTTGACCGGATGCTGACCCAACCTGATCGGCCGATCAGGAAGGCGGGCCGGCGCTGTGCGAGGCTGCACCCCATGCGCATCCTGGTGGTCGAAGACGAGGTGGACCTTGCCCACACCCTGCACACCGGGCTGACCGCCGAGGGCTACAGCGTCGACCTCGCCCATGACGGCCGGCAGGGACTGTGGATGGCCCGGACCGGCGAATACGCCCTTGTCGTACTGGACTTGATGCTGCCCGGACTCAACGGCTACAAGGTCTGCGCCCAACTGCGCCGGGAGGGCAACGCGACCCCCATCCTGGTACTCACCGCCAAGGACGGGGACTGGGATCAGGCAGAGGCCCTGGACACGGGAGCCGACGACTACCTGGCCAAACCCTTCTCCTACACAGTGCTCGTCGCACGGCTGCGGGCCCTGGTCAGACGAGCCGCCGCGGTCGCCCCACCCGTCCTTGCCGTGGGCGACCTCTCGTTGGATGTCGCCGGCCGGGTCTGCCGCCGGGCCGGGGTCCGGGTGGAACTCACGCCCAGGGAGTTCGCGGTACTGGAACTGCTGGCCCGCCGGGCGGGCCAGGCGGTCTCCAAAGCGGATCTGCTCTATCACGCGTGGCCCGATGAAGCATGGGATCCCAACCTGGTGGAGGCGCGCGTCAGCGCCCTCCGCAAGAAGGTGGACGCCGCGTTCCGCCGGCAGTCCCTGCAGACCGTACGGGGTACCGGCTACAGACTGGTGGACGACCGTGAACGCGACTGAGCCGCGACGCCGCTGGTGGCCGCGTTCGGTACGAGCCCGTACGGCCCTGGCCGCCGCCCTGGCCGCGGCCGTTGTCCTGGTCGGCATCGGCTGGTGGGTGCACCAGGAGGTCTACCGCGAGAGCATGACCATCGCCGAAAAACGTGCCGAGCGGAATCTCGCCGCTCTCGTGGATCGGCTGAGGGATGGTTCGGTTCCCGGTCCCGCAAGCGGCGCGCCGTACGAGGTCGTCGCGACCGGCCGGCGCACCGCTGTCGCCTCCGGCGGAGCCATGCAGGACTTCGATCCCCGCGCCCCTCATGTGCTGCCCGCCCCACCTGCGCTCTCCGCCCCGACACCGGATGACGCTGACGGCTGGGGCTATACGATGCGGCCCCTGCGCATACCGGAGCGCCGCGACTACAACCCCGTGCACGCATACGACTTGGCCGGCAAGACCTACTTGGTCTTGTACAAGGACATCTGGGCCGGTGAACTGGGCAGGGACAAGGCTGCCGCCCTGGGCGTCACCGCCGGCGCCACGCTGCGGGCCTATGTGGTGGTGCTCCCGGACACAGCCGAGGAGATCGCCGGCACCACTGACGACCTGCTGCTGCGGGCCGGTCTCGTCGGCCTTGTGCTGATCGCCGCCGTCGCCTACTTCGCCGTCCGTATCGCGCTGCGGCCGGTCGAAGCCATCCGTGTCCTCACCGCCTCGGTCACCCCGAGCGACCCCCGCGAACGCGTCACCGTCCCGGCCACGGGGCACGAGATCACCGCCCTGGCCACCACCATCAACTCCACCCTCCAACGCCTCGACGCCGCCGCCGCGCAGCAACGCCGCTTCGTCGCGGACGCCGCCCACGAACTGCGCAGCCCCCTCACCACGCTGCTGGCCAGCCTGGAAGTCGCGCTCGCCTACCCGGAACGCACCGACTGGCCCGCCGCGGCCACCACCGCCGCACGACAGACCCGCCGCCTCCAGGCGCTCGCCGAAGACCTGCTGCTCCTCGCGCGCCTCGACACCCGCACCCCCGCAGCCGGCCCCGAAACCGTCGA
Organism: Streptomyces sp. NPDC002144; assembly: GCF_053593695.1. NCBI lineage: Bacteria > Bacillati > Actinomycetota > Actinomycetes > Kitasatosporales > Streptomycetaceae > Streptomyces > Streptomyces sp. NPDC002144. Next base: position 641 of record NZ_JBSFDB010000053.1, on the reverse strand, counting down.
CCTGACAGCCCTCGCCTCCCGGCTGACCGAGCAATACCCCACCAACGAACGGCCATTGGCCCTCAGCTGCGACAGCGCCGCCCCCGTATACGTGCACGGAAACCCCGACGAATACGAACGGCTGCTGCGCAACCTCCTCGACAACGCCGCCCGCCACGCCGCGCACCGCATCCAGATCACCGTCCGCAACCAGGACGACTGGGTCGTCCTGACGGTGCACGACGACGGACCGGGCGTGCCCACCAAAGACGCCGAGCGCATCTTCGAACGCTTCGTCCGACTCGACGACGCCCGCTCCCGCGACCACGGCGGCACCGGCCTGGGCCTCGCCATCGCCCGCGACCTGGCCCACCGCCACCAAGGCACCCTCACTCTCACCCCCCGCACCCTCGGAGCATGCTTCCAGCTACGCCTCCCCCAAGCCCCCACCCCGGCCGAGAAATGACGCGCTTCACCACGGCATCCCAGGGGCAACCGACGTCGTGCCGCAGCAGTCGTCTTCGACGGTGCACGACCAAGGGGGACAGGCTGACCAAGCTCGACGGTTGGGTGTGTCAACTTAACGGCTGATCTTGGTTGTTGAGTTATCGCTGGTTGGTGGGGGTCAGGCGGCCGTCGAAGGCGATCTGGAAGGCGTTGAG
>NZ_JBSFDB010000052.1:0-53296 GCF_053593695.1 Streptomyces sp. NPDC002144 | reverse complement strand
TGAGACGTCGAACACCTCCCTCAACGGCACGGGAGCCTCGTGCGTTGCGAACCCCGACGCCTTCACCCGATCGGTGGCCACGCTGAAAAAGCTCACTGACTGCCCAAATGTCTCAGGAGTTGGCAGACGCATCCCTGGAGGGACACGTCTACGTTCAGTCTCTTCTCTTTGAAGTGGCGCTGCCGGTGACGTCCGTGATCGTGGCGGCTCTGAGTGAGGAGACGTCGGAGACGGTGCACGCCCGTCTTCTCGATGAACTTATCTCTTGTGTCAGTGGTGAGTCCCATGGGACCGAGGGCGAGGCGGGTGCGTCCGAACTTGAGATCGACTGTCAGATTGCAGCTCGCGAAGGTATCTGGACGCTCTATCAGGAGTACGCGACCGGCCGCGCGTCGATGGCCCGGATGATCCTCGACGCAGTGGACACCGACCGCGAACGGTTCGAGTGCTTCGACGCCAAGTTGATCGACCGGGTCAGGAAACGGGCGAAACATCGCTGAGTGGTGTCGACGCCGCGTTTCTATGGGAGTCCCGTCGAAGGGTGCACGCGTGGTGCCGGGAGCGAGGCGCCGGGCGGTGAGTTCGGTGACCGCTGACACCGAGTCCCGGGAGGGCCGCCAGGCGGCCCGGGGCATCGATCGGGTTCCGGGGCGACTCAGCCGGCCGGCGGGCCTGAACGGTGAGCGCGACCTGGTCCCGGGCGCGACAGAGCGGCACAGGGTTTTTCCCCCTGTACACAGTACGAGTGAATTAGCCGTTCTTTCCCTGTCGGTGCTGGTGGTGAGCCCTTTACGGTCTTCGAGGGGATCCGGCGGCTGCAGGGGAGGTCCTGCGGGCGGGTGACGGTTGAAAGGCGCACCTGATGTTGGGCTTGGGGAACTCGCCGGACCTGCCCGGGTCCCGGCCGGGCCGCTGTCGTCGGACCAGGGCGGGGGTGTGGGTCGCGGTCGGTGTGGCATGCCTGGCGGGAACGGCGCTGACTGCCGCCGGGTGGTGGGCTGTTGGAAGTATGTCCGCGTGGATGGCGGGCTTCGGTCCGTCCGTCGGCTGCGGGGTGTTGACGGCCTCCTTGGTGCTCCGTGCGTGCGGGGTGAGCGGCCGGGTACGGACGCGTCTGCTGCTGTTGGCAGCCTCTTCTGGGACAGGGTGCGTGTACCGGATCGCCGTCAACGTGCTGTCGACCCACCCTCTGGCGTGGGGGCTGGACGTGCGAACGTTGCGCGGTTGGCTGGTGGTCACCGGAGTGACCATGGCGGTCGGCCTGGGGATGGCCGGACTGGTGGTCGCGGCCGACGCCGGCACGGGGCGGCAGATGTGGCTGCTGCGCGTGCTGGACGGGATCGTCGCAGCCGGATGCGTGTTCATGACGGGATGGCTGCTGCTGCGGGGAGCCGGCGAAGGCTGGCATCTGGAGACGGGAGTGGTCGGCGTCCTCTGGGCGGCGGAAGTCGCCTTCCTGGGGTTCTTGGTCGCTCTGCGCCGTCTCGTCCGGAGCGATCTGCAGGCCACGGTGTGGGTGGCGGTCGTCGGGCTGTCCCTCACGTTGATCGGCGACACCCTGCGGCTGTGGGGGGTCGGCCAGCATGTCCCCGAGGTGATGTCTTCGCGACTGGCCGACGCCTGCGTCACCGCAGGGCTGCTAGTGGTCGCGTTCGGCCCCTGGGTGCCCGGCGGTGCGACCATTCTGGGTGCCGGCCGGCCAACGCTGCGGTTGGGCGTGGAGGGCGCCGCCGCATTCATTGTCCTCACCGTCTGTACCGTCACGGTGCTCGGATTCGTGTTGGACCCCCTTGCCGACCCGGTACCGCTTCTGGTCGGCGGGACGGTACTGCTGGGCCTTTGGGCACGCCGGACGCTCCTGCCGAGCCCGAACGCCGGAAGGGATCACTGACTTCTCGGATGGCGCGATTACGGCGCAGGCCAGGAGTACTTCTCGGATCCCGGGTGCGGGGGGAGGGACGACCGGGCGCTGCGCGTCTCCGGGCCCTCGCGCAGCGCGGCCTCCTGGCGTAGCGCCTTTCGGGATGGGGGGAGGCCGGGGCCGAACCCAACGGCCGCCAGGTCGGCGGAGGGGGCTCAGCCCCCGGGCCTCACCTCATCCCACCGTCGGGTTCGGGGACACCGTGCTGTTCGCTGGCGGAGTGAGGACGGCCTGCGGCTGGCCTGCGGCCGGGGGTGGTGGGGTCAGTTCCTGAGCCGGGAGGTTGGGGGTGGTGGTTTCCTGGGCGAGGACCTGGGTGAAGTCGACCAGGTCGGTTTTCTCCACGGCGGAGATGTGGTTCAGGACGGTGTTGTTGACCTGGTTGGCCAGGGCGCGGATCAGGGTGTTCCTCGTGGTGGTGCGGACGGCTGCGATCGTGGTGAGGAACTGGCCGTTCGTCGTGCGGACGGTGGTGGCCATGTCCGTGTCGAACTGCTTGCCGCTCTCGGCGCTCAGGCGTGACGCGAAGCCCTGCTGTTGGGGTGATGGCTGGTTGGGCAGCGTGATGCCCAACTGGCCGGCAGCGTTGCGACAGGCCGCGTCCAACGCGGCGTCCCCGGCGACCAGCTGCTGCCCGGCGCTCCTGACCGCCTTCGTGGTCCCCTTCTTCAGCGCCTTCTCGCCGACGGGGTACTCCCACAGGCCTGCCGCGCGCACCTTGACCACGAAGTCCCGGTCCGCTGCTGTCAGCGGCCCGGTCGCCGGGTGGGCGACGACCCGCGAGGGTGCGCTGCTGACCTTCTGGACTCCGAGCATGGCGGGGTAGAGGAGGGAACCGAGGGTGAGGCTGACCGCACCACCTATGAAAAGAGTTCCCGCCGCCTTCCGTGAAACGAGCACCGTGTCTCCTGATCCGGTTCATCGGATCCCGCACACACCGGACTTACGGATGTGGGGGTCCGAAGAACCTCTTGGGCTCGTCATGGGTTGGCAAAGAGATCGGGTGGTCGGTGACGGGCCGGCGGCTGTAGGGCCGCTCGACCCTAACTGCGGCTAGAGAAAGGGCCGTTAGGCCCTAGGGGCCGGTTGCCTCACCGTCGACCATGTAGCGGCGGCCGGGAAGGGTCAGGTCCATTCCCGCACCTTCTGGTTCTTCCCGGCTCGTCGACGACACCAACTGATGAGGAGGCCGCCGTTCGACCGACGAGATACAGCAGTCGGCGATCGCACGGGCGCGCCCCAAATCGTGGGCGGTGCGTGCCCGACGGTCGGGACTCGCGGCGAATTCGTTCACCTCAGTTGTGGGCCACTCCCGGCTCAGCGCATCAAGTCGGCCAGGAGGATGTCCAGGACGGCCTCCTCCTCGATCCGCACCCCGAGTTCGGCCAGGGCCAGGGACAGCCCGGGATCCCACGTGGCCTCGGCCGGTGTGCCGCTCAGTGGCGGTGCGAGCGGCGTGGCGGTGACCGCCGTGCGGTAGTCGGCCGCCCTGTAGCGCCAGGGCTGCCAGGGCACCCGCCGCAGCAAGGCCTCGGCGATGCGCACGCCGCCCCAGTCGAAGTCGCCGTGGTAGCGGAGTGTGGAGCCGTGGGTGTGGAGGTGGCGGAGCAGGGTGAGGGCGGCGGCCGAGGGCTGGCCCTGAAGGCAGACCAGCGGCGGGCAGACCGGGCCGTGGGTGTCGGCCGCGGTGGCCAGGACGGTCGGGTTCTCGCACACGTACACGACCGCAGGTGCTGTCCGCGGTGGGATGTGCGTGAGCTGGCGCAGGGTCAGGACGGCCGGCTCTCCGGCGTCGGTCATCCAGTCCAGTGCCGGGGTGCCGTGCAGGCCCAGGGTGAGGACCGTGGAGGAGAGGGCGTCTTTGAGGAGGCCGGCCGAGGCCCAGGCTTCGCGGCGCCACTCGGCTCCGCTGCCGTCCGGGAAGTCGGTCAACGCCCGCACCGCGGACAGGACAACGGTGGCCAGCGGGGTTCCCTCGTCGAGGGCGTGGGCGTCGCCGAGCACCCTGGCCGCGAAGGCGGGCAAGGAGACGGCCGGGTTGGCGGGTAGCTCCTGCAGGACCGTGGTGGTGTTGGTGAGCAACGTTTTCGCTGCCTGTGGGGTGCGGGCGAGACGGCGTACGAGGCCGTCCTGGCGCAACCGGTCTGCCCAGGCGGTCAGTTCGGGCCTCACGTCGGCGAGTGGGGTGTAGGCGTCCTGCCAGGCTTGCGCTTCTCGCTGGCGTACGTCGCCGATTGAAGTGACCGGGCCGGTGAGCGCAGTGATCGCCGGGGCGAGGCCCCCGGGGCTGATGGCGGAGCGGCGCAGTACGGCGTCCACCGCCTCCAGGCGCACTGTCAGCGAGCGTCCGGCACCCGGGCCGCGGCCCAGCAGGCGTTCGGCGGCTGCGCGTTCGGCGGCGGTGGGAGTGGTCAGCGTGACCGGGCCCGTGAGCGGTTCGTCGCGCTCCATGCGGCGGCGTACGCGCTCGACCAGCCACGTCAAGCCGGGGTCGCCGAGCAGGCGGGCGAGGCGGTCGCCGTCGACGTGGCTGGGCTGTTCGGGATCGCCTTCGACCTGGCGGGGCTGATCGCCATCGCCACCGGCGCGGCTGAGCGGTCCGGGATCGCCGGGCGAGCGGCGGATGAGGCCGCCGTCGACGTCGCCGGGCTCTTCGGGATCGTTCACGGCCACAGCGCGTCGTGGCCGGAGACCTGGTCCTCGGCGGGCGTGGCGGGTGTCGCGCCGAGGGGAGTTGGTGCCTGGGCGGAGTCCGTGTCTTCGGTGGGTGCGGCGGGCGTCGAGCCGAGGGGAGTCGGTGCCTGGCCGGACTCCGTGTCCCCGGAGGGCGCGGCCGGTGTCGTGCCGAGGGGCGGCGGCGTCTGGACGGGGACGGTGGCCAGGTGGTGGTCGGGTTCGGTGCCGCGTACGCGCTCACCCCCGTCCCACTCCCACCGCGTCACCAGGACCGCGGCGATCTCGTCGACGCGGGAGAGCTGGGCGATGGCGATGCCGGGGACCTGCGGATAGCAGGCCCATTCGCGTTCGCTGGTCATCACCACGTCCAGGTCGAAGGCGTGCAGCAGGCCCAGGCACTTGGCGCGCGAGTCGTCGTCCACGCCCGCGAAGGCCTCGTCGAGGGTGACCAGACGCGGGGCGTCCGGGGCGGCCGTGGCGTAGTGGGAGGAGGCTGCGGCGAACAGGGGTACGGACACGGCCAGGACGCGTTCGCCACCGGAGGCGGGGCCGGTGGCCGGCACCCAGGCGCCGTGCTGGTGGCGTTCGATGCCGAACTCGTGCCAGGCCCGGTAGTCCAGGGCCGCGGTGAGGACCTCCAGCCAGCTGCCCGCCGTGTCGTCGGACTGCCGGCGGGCGATCTCCGTCTGCAGGAACTCGCCGACCGCCGCCCGGTCCTCGGAAGCCCAGGCGTCCGTGGACTGGCGCAGGCGTTCGCGCGCCTGGGCCAGGCCCGTGGGCGCCTTGCGGGAGGGCCGCCACACCAGGCGCAGTCGCATGCCGGTGGAGGTGGGCCGCTCCTGCAGTTCGGCGTTCATCGCCCGTACCTGGCGTTCGGCGGCCGCGATCAGTTCCTGCAGGGTGCCGGCGACCTCGGTGAGCAGGTGGGTTTCGAGGATCTCGCGTTCGTGTGCGGACAGGATGCGCGCGAGTTCGCTCACCTCGGTGGTGAGGGCCGCGGTCAGTTCGGGCACGGTCCGTCGGTGGCCCTGGTAGACGATGTCGACGACCATGCCGTCCTCGACCATGCGGGCGGTGGCGCTGTGGCCGCCGCGGGAGAGGGCGTCCTGGAGTTTCTTGTACTCCTCGCTGAGCCGTTTCTGGACCCGTTCCCACGCGCCGTCGGAGTCGTCGGTGCCGGACGGGCCCGACAGCTGTGCCTCGATGGCACGGGCGAGCGCGACGGCGGGGGTGGCCGCCCACGGTCCGTCGTCCAGCGGGGGTACGGCCACCTCGGGCAGGGCGACCGTGAGCAGGCCGGTGGACGCGAACCGCTGCAGGGCGGCGATCGCCTCGCCGCGGGAGGCGGCGGCCTCGGTCACGTCCTTCTCCAACTGCTCGATACGGCCCTCCGCACGGCCGACGCGCCGGCCGGCATCGGCGTGCTCCTCACGGCAGTGGCGCTGATCGCGCTCACAGGCGGCCAGCGCCGTGGCTGTGGCGGCCAGGCGCTGCTCCAGTTCCGCGACGGCGGCGCCGACGGTGGAGCGCAAGGTGGTGTGACGTTCGTCGGCGGCGGCCGCCAGGCGCACCGACTCCTCCGCGCGCAGGGCCAGTTCGGCGACCCGGGCGCCGGCCTGCTCCACGTCCGCGCGTTCGTCGGCCACCGCACGCCCGGCATCGGCGTGCTCGCGCAGCGCCGGCCACAGGGCGGCCAGAACGGCGGTGTAGTCCGCCAGCGCCTGGCGGACGGCGGCCAGCGCGGGCCGGTCGGCTGGCAGGTCCACGGCGGCCGCGGCGTCGGTGAGTTCGGTGGCCGCCTCGGCTTCCTGCGCGGCTGCCGCGGCCAGGTCCGCGGAGCGTTCCTCCTGGCGGGCGCGGGCCCGCTGGGCGGCGTCCGCGGCGGCCGCGGCCAGCGCGTGCGCGTGGCGCAGATCGGCGTCGTCGGGGACGGCGGCCAGTTCGGCGTCCAGGGTACGGCGGCGCCGGGCGACCTCGGTCCGTTCGGCCTCCAGTCGCTCCACCTGCCCTGCCAGAGCGCCGAGTTCGCCGCGCAGGGCGGCGATCCGGGCCCGGCGCGCCTCCTCGCGGGCGCCTTCACCCACGTACACGGCGGCCTGCTTCGACCAACTGCCGGTCAGGGCTCCTACGCGGAAGCGGCCGTCCACCGAGACCCAGGTGTCTGCGGGACCGCCGAAGCCCAGGCCCACGGCGGCCAGGAGGCGGGCCACCGTCTGCTCACCCACTGCCATGGCGCGGGCGTCCCCGTGGTCCACGGCCGGTCGCAGCACCGCCTGAAGCGTGCTCCCGGTCAGCGGGGCACCCGGCGACAGCAGGACGTCGTGGCCGCCGGCCTGCAGCACCGTGCCGTCCGGGCACACCCAGGCGTCCAGCAGGCCGGAGACCTCCAACGCCGCCTCCAGGCCCGCCCGTTCGCCGGCGGTGACGTGGTCGTGGAAGTCGACCAGACGCCACAGCGGCGCCCCGGGTGTCTGCTCGCGCAGGCCGGGGGTACGGGTGTGGGGTGGCGTGGGGCCGCGCTGACCGCCGGCTTCCAGGTCGGCCAGCTCCCGTTCGGTCTCGGTGCGCCGCGCCATAAGTTCGGTCAGCCTCTGCCCGAGGGCGGCCGCCCGGTCGGCCAGGTCCGCGGCCCGGGCGCGATGGGCGTCGCCCGTGTGCACGCGCGCGGGCGAAGGACCCCGCAGGTGCGTGACCCAGTCCTGCAGGCCGTCCAGGAGGCCCACCGGATCCTGCGGCGTCAACTCCTCGCAGGCTGCCAGGTGTTCGCGTACGGAGGCGACCAGGGTCCGGCCCGCCCCCTCCGCCGTCGCCTCCGCCCGCGCCTGTCGTTCGGCGGTGTGTCCTGCCTCGGTCTGCGCCTCGTCCAGGCGGCGTGCGGCGGCCCGCCGCTCGCCGGCGGCCTGCTCGGCGCGTGAGACCAGCTCCTCGACGTGGTCGAGGGTGCGCCGCCTGCGCGCCACCGACTCCTCGGCCGCGCGGCGCAGTTCGGGCTCCGGTGCGCCCTCGCTGCGCAGCTGCCCGTCGAGGCGGGCGGCCGAGGCCGCCTCCCGCTCGCGGGCGAGGGTGTCGGCGACCTGCTGCTCGGCCGCCGCAAGCCGCCGGCCGGCGCTCTTAAGACGGCCCAGGGCACGAGTGTGGGCCTGAGCGGCCTGGCCCCGGTCCGCCTCGGCGCGGGCCACCTCCGAAGCGGTGCGACGGGCGTCGGCCGCCGCCTGCTCCAGCTCCCGGGCACTGCGCATCTCCGGGCCCTCGCGCAGCGCGGCCTCCTGCGCCTTCAGCCGCGCGGCGGACTCCTCCAACTCCCCGATGCGCTTCGTGATGTGCTCGCGGTCCTCCTCGGCCTGCGACCGCTCGCTCTGGGCCTGCGCGAGGTCGCGGCCCAGCTGTTCGTAACGGGCGTGTTCGTGCCGGGGCAGCCGGGCGCGGCGGCGGGTGGCGACGCGGGCGTAGCGACGGTAGTGGTCCAGGAACGCGGAGGCGGCCCGCTCGGCCTCGGTGGCCGCCCGCAGCTCCTCCTTCTCCTCGTCAAGGGACCGGAACGCCTCGGCCACGTCGGCGATCACCGCCTGGTCCATGGGCGGCAGCGCCTCGGTCAGCGCACGCGACAGGGCCGCCTCGTTGGGCCGCTTCGACAGCTGCGGCTGGCGCAGCTGGATGAGCAGGTCCACCAGGGCGGCGTAGCGCTGCTCGCCGAGCCCGAACAGTGCCTCGTCGACCGCCCTGCGGTAGGCGGTGGCCGTGTCGTAGACCATGCCCCGCCCGATGACCGCGTCCGCGAGCCGGTCGCGTGACAGTGCGGTGCCGGTGGCGTCCAGCAGGTTCAGTTCCGCTCCGACGCGCTGGTCGGTGACGGCGTACCAGTGCCGGGCGATGCCCCGCCCCGCCACCGCCTTCAGTCCGCAGGCCAGGGTGAGGAAGCGGTCCTGTCCTGTGGCCTCGTCATGGCGGCCGAACTCGATCCAGGTGTAGCCCAGCCGCTCGGGGTGCGGGTGCTGCCCGCCCAGCAGCAGGTTCCACTCCATGCGCTTGCCCGGGTCGGCGTCCGGCTCGACCCGGCGCGCGGACAGGTCGCCGTCGAGGAGGAAGGGCAGGGTCAGGGCGAGGACCTTGGACTTGCCGGTGCCGTTGTTGCCGCGCAGCAACAGCCGCCCGTCGCGGAACCAGAACTCCTCGGTGTCGTAGTAGAACAGGTCGACCAGGCCGATGCGCAGCGGCCGCCACCGGCCGGGCGGGGGAGTGGGCAGGGCGGTCACGTCTCTCACGCCTTTCGCTGCGCGGTGCGGGCACCGGGAATCCCCGGCTCTCGTACGACGGTGTCGCCGACCGCGTAGCGGGCCAGCGCCGGCAGCGGCAGGACGCCACCGGGTGCGGTGGTGACCAGGCCCAGTGCCGTCAGCTTGGCCAGTGCCAGGTCGACCAGCTCCCCTTCGGCACCGGGCTGCCGGGCGTTCTTGGACCAGAACCCACCGTGTTCCTGCGCCAGTTCCCGCACCCGGCGTTCCAGCTCACCGTGGCCGACCGCGCCGGTCGCGGCTGCCAGGTGCTCGGCGATCAGCAGGGTGACGTGTCCGTGGGTGCCCTGCTCGGGCATCCGTACGTCGGTCAGGTCATCCAGCGGGTCGACCATGGCGATGCCCTCGGCCCGCACCTCCGCCACCAGGCCGGTCAGTTCGGTGATGCGGGCGGTGATGAAGGCGCGCTGCCGGGTGAGGTAGACGAGCTCCTCGTCGCTCAACTCGGCGTAGTACAGCACCGGATCGTCCAGCAGGCGCCGGGTCAGCCGCTGACGGATGGCGCGGAAGCGCAGTTCGTCGCTGTCCAGGGCGCTCTCGGCGGTCAGCTCGGTCAGCCGTTCCTCGAAATCCCCGGCAGCGATCATCGACGGGCCGCGGCGAGCGGCGAGCAACCCGGCCAGAACGCGGCGCTGGACGTCGTAGAGCACATCGCCCGCCCCGCTGACATACGCGTCCTCGTCCCCGGCCACCCGCCGCAGCACGCCGTAACGGATGAGCAGCCGTACCACCGCCGCCAGATCCAGCCGCTCGTCACGCCGCTCCAAAGTGAACTCGATGCCGGCGGCGACCAGATGGGGATCGGCGGCATCGAGCACCACCTGCTCGGCAAGGCGGCCGAGTGCGATCTGCGCCTCGCCCCGCTCCAGTGCGGCCAGCGCCAGGCACAGCAGTACATACCGGCGGCGGGTGAAGGGGGCGCGGGTGCGGGTGGCCTCGCGCGCCGGATGCGTCGGGTCGGCCAGAGTGCCGGGGGTGCGGCCCAGGCGCGCCGCCTCCGCATCCACCCTCAGCGGCCAGCCGGTGTTGCGGTCGAACCAGTCGCGCAGGTCGCCGGCATGCCGGCGCACCAGCCGGAACTCATCCGCGTACGGGCCGTGCGCGAGCAGCAACGGCTCCTTGAGCAGGGCGCGGGCGGCCTTGTGGAACTCGGCGGTGCGCCGGCCGTCCAGCACCTCGCCCAGGGGCGTGGTCATCGCTCCCCTCCCGTGTACATGTCGTCGGCGCGCACCTGACCGCTTCGGGTGAGATCGGTGATCTCGACCAGGTGGTCGGGGCCGCGGAAGGTGCCGCCGGGGGTGTGGATCTCGGCCGTCGTTCCGTCCGCCAGGGCGGAGAGCCGGATCTCCATCGTGCCGTCGTTGCTGGTCGCCACGGTGGCCGTCATGCCGGGCCGCCAGGTGGCCAAGGCGTCACCCAGCAACTGCAGGAACAGGCCGAAGGCGAGCGGGTCGAGCTCGCCGAGCGCGGACAGCCGCGTCGTGCCGCCCGTGGCGAGGCGGGCGCGGGCGGCCGTGATCTCCTGCGCCTGCCGGGCGGCGATCTCCGCCAGACGCCGCCGATCCTGCGACCGGTCCTGCACCCGGCGGGTCCTGCCACGCCGCTCGTAGCTGCCGGTGCGGCGCAACTGCGGGCTGATGCGCAGGGGTTCGGCCTCGGCCCAGGGCATGGAGGCGGGCACCGGGCGGGCGGCCCGCCCCTCCAGGGTGTCCGCGTCGACGGTGAGGTGACGCGCGGGATACAGCCCGAACGCCGCCCGCCACAGCCGGTGGCGCGCCGCGTCGTCAGGAGCCTCGGCGAACCAGCGGGCCAGCGTGCGAAAGTCCGCCGAACGGTCCGAGCGCCCCGCCCGCCGCTCGTTCAACTGCCGTACGACCGCCAGGAGCTGTGGAATCGCGCCGAGAGCACGCCCCCGCAGCAAACGGGCCTGCGACTCGCGCCCGTCCGCCGACACGAACCAGGCCGCGAGCCCCGACCACTTCGCCACCCACCGCGCGTACGCCTGCGCCTCGGCGCTCTCGGCCTCGTCCGGGGCGGCATCGGCGGCCTCTCGTGCCGCGGCCAGTCGCAACAGCGCCCCGACCTGGTCCTGGTCCTCCAGCTCACCGATGATCAGGGCGATCCGCCCGCCCAGGGTGATCAGATCCTGGATGAACCGCTCCAGGTACTGGATCAGCCTGTCCTTGTAGGCGAGGAACACCTCGACCTCGACATCGTGCAGATCGATGGTGCGCTGCAGGGAGCCCATGAACGCCCGTGCGTTCTCCGCGAGCGCCTCGAAGCGGCCGGTCAGGGCGGACAGCGCCAGATGAGCCTTGGCCGCGTCCGGCTCACCGTCCTCCTGCTCGGCGGCTATCACCAGCAGCGCCCGCAACTGGGTGACGATGTCCTGAAGGGCCACCGCCTGCAGGGCGCCGCGCCGCCCCAGCGCCTCGTCGTAGGCGGACAGCGCGAGTTCGGCGGCCTCGCCGGCCTGGGTGAGCTGATAGATGAAGCGTTTGCGGTAGAAGTCCTCCACCGCGGTGACCCGGGAGGTGTCCGGATCCGCCCGCAGATTGCCCCACTCCACGAGGCTGTCCAGCGCCTTGACCACCGTGTCCAGCTCGGCGGGCCGGTGCTCAGGCGCCAGCGCTGCGTGCACGTCCTCGGGCCGCAAGTGCACCGCGAAGCGCTCCTTGGCGGACAGGAACGCGCCCATCACCCGGCGGTAGAGGGCGGCGTTGGGCACGGTGAGGTGAGCGAACGGCGCGTACCCGTCCCGTGCCGATCCGGAAGGCGTCGAGGTCATCGTTCGGCATTGTCCCTGACGGGCCCGCTCGCGGGGGAACCGTGGCCTGGGTGTCACGCATAGTTATCGGTGGCGGACTGTCGCTAGGCGTGATCGCACGCCCGGGCCGGTGAAGAGACGGCGATCCCGGGCGTTTCGCGTACCGTCGGCGCAGATACCGGTTGCCACGCGCCGTCACAGGTGTGCCGAGGCCTCCTCCTGCAACAGCGCGGAGATCTGGTTGGTGTCGTCGAAGATGCGCAGGATGCCCTGGATGTCAGGGGCGGTGGCGGAGTTGACGAGTACAACGAAGATGACCAGATGACCGTCGTCGGTCAGCAGGTAGCCGGCCTGGCTCTGGTCCGCCACGTCGAGCTGGCCGTTGAGCCGGTCCAGGCCGATGACGGTTCCCGGTTTGGCGAAGACCTTGCCTCTGGCCGGGCAGTGGGTGCAGGAGATCGCGTTCGAGCCGTCGACCCCCAGGATGGGCAGCGACAGCCGGAAGGCGGTCGCATCCGGGGTGTGCAGCCAATAGGCGAGAATCTGGGCGAGGCCGACCGGGGTGGCCTTCTCTGTCGCGTCGCCGCCGCGCCCGTCATCGAGTTGGAACTGCCTCGGGTCGATGTGCGCGACCTTGGTCAGGAAGTCGTGCTCGACCCCGAATCCGCCGGCGAAGCAGTCCTTGCTGCCGCGCAGCCCGGCCATGTTGCACAAGGCCAGGTTGGCGCCGAGGTTGTGACTGACCTTCAGGATCAGCTTGGCGTACTGCCGGTAGGGCGGGGAGACATAGGCGGCCACCCGCGCATTGTGGTCGTAGGAGGCGGGCAGTTTGCGCTCCGGGTTCGGGCCGGTCTGCCGGGCGCTGACGGTGACGCCTGCCCGGCCGAGCGCCTCGATCAGCGCGGTGCGGCCGAAGGCGTTGGGATCCTGGACGGGTGAGGTCCTCAGGACGGGCTTCGTCCCGGCCGCGATCTGACCCGACACGGTGATCTTGGTGCCGTCCGGGGAGGCCTTGACCGTGATGTTCGTCGTGGCGCCGGCGGCCACCGTCTTCACCTTGAAGTCGACGCTGTACGGCTTGACCTGCGGGCGCCAGAACAGCTTGGCCGGGTGCCCGGCGGTGGTGGGGGTGGTCAGCAGGTCGATGAGGTTGTCGTTGATGATCAGAGGGGTGGGCTGCGGGTCCAGCTCCGGGGGCGTGAAGATCCTGGGATCGACGACGACGTCGCCCTGAACGCGGGTGATGCCCGCATGGCGCACCTGCCGGGCGATCTGGTCCACACCGGCGAGCGGGTTCTCCGGGGTGAGCGTGGCGCCGGGTAGGTCGTTGGCGGACGTGTGGTCGACGTTGGTGTAGTCCACCGAACCGTCGGGCTTGGTCCGCCCGCCCATCGTCAGGTCGCCCTGGGCGACCAGTGCCAGGTTCCCCTTCAGTGTCGAGCCGTGGCGCGTGCCCGCCGCGTACACGGGTGTGGTGAATCGGTGGTCGGGGCCCAGGCTGTGCCAGGCGGCCGAGAGGGTGACGAGTTTGGTGTCCGAGCCGGGGACGAAGGACTGTCGCGCGAACTGGGAGTGGATCACCTGCCCGTTCGAGGGGTCGACCTCGTAGACGCCCCATTGCGCACTCTCGTAGCCGGGCTTGTGCATGATCGCCTTGACGGCGGGCGGGAGGTCGCTGACGTGCCCCGTTTTGGGTGCGCGTGCCGGCGCGGCCGCCAGCGCCGCGGGAGCGGTGACGGCCACGCCCGCCAGGGTCACGAGCGTCGCGCAGGCTGCGGCCCAGGGGCGCAGCCGGCTACGGAACATCGATTTCATGCACACCGCCGATTCGAGAAGCAGTACAAACCGAAAAAGACATGAGGTATACGGCAATTCGGCAGAATCGTACGAGCCAGGGCTCACTCACCTTCCGGGTCCACTCCCCGATGACGGCATGTCGGGCGCAGATCATCCCTTCAGCCGAGCACGGCCGAGCCCACGCCCCGGGCCGCCGCATGGAGTCGGCCGCGTCGTAGAAGGGCTGTGGGACGACGATCGATCCGCCGTGCACGGTCGCCGTCCAGCGGCCCTCCCGCGCCGTGGCGACCCTGGTGCGAACGTAGGAGAGGGTGTGGTTCCGGGGCCGGCCTCTGCTGCTTCTGATGATCTTTTGTCGAACCACCCGGGCAACCGGAAACGTTCGTGACAGTCGCGGCTGACGTCAGCGGTGGGGCCGGTGGGGTGTCGGCGCTTCTGACTGCCTTCGTGGTCCCCTTCTTCAGCGCTTTCTCGCCGACGGGGTACTCCCACAGGTCGGCCGCGCGCACCTTGACCACGAAGTCCCGGTCCGCTGCTGTCAGGGGGCCGGTCGCCGGGTGGGCGACGACCCGCGAGGGTGCGCTGCTGACCTTCTGGACTCCGAGCATGGCGGGGTAGAGGAGGGAACCGAGGGTGAGGCTGACCGCACCACCGCGGCGGCCGGGAAGGGTCAGGTCCATTCCCGCACTTCTGGTGCTTCCCGGCTCGTCGAAGACACTGTCGGACAAGGAGGGCGCCGTACATCCGAGGCGGTACAGCAGCGCGCAGAGGTGACTTCGGAGGTCGCCCCGAACTGTCCATGTCCCGGACAGTCGTAGGGTCGTGTGCATGACCGACGACCAGCAGCACGAGCGAGCAGTGGTGGGCGCCTGGGCGAGGATCGAGGCGTGGCTGGAGCAGCATGCTCCGCGCTCCTACCGTATGCTACCTCCGCCCGCTCCGGAGGCCGATGTCCAAGAGGTCGAGCAGGAACTCGACCTCACCATCCCGTCGGGCCTCAAGGCCTTCTACCGTCTTCACAACGGCACCGGTCACCCCGGGGACTTCGGCTGGACAGCCGAACCCGAGACCGGGCTTGCCCCGCAAGGGCAGGGAACTGCCTGGCTGTTGCCGATGAAGCACGCGCTCCCGCCAGTGCAGCATCTGCCCACCTGGGACGAAGGCCCCCACACCATCGGCCGGCCCGCCGACCCAGCGATGCGATACCTCGCCTTCGCCGCGACCGACCGCAGCGGCCTGTATGGGCTGTTCGCCGACTGCACGCCAGGGCCGGGCTACGGACGGATCGGAACCTTTGAGGAGGCCGGCATTCCCGAACTGGGCGTTTGGCCGTCGTTCGCCGACTACCTCATCGAAGTCGCCGACGCACTGTACGAGAACCGGGGCGTGGAGTACGCGGACGGCCGCCAGGACACCACCGTGCCCGGTCTTGTCGATCAGGCCCTGGTGTGGGACGGCCCCGTGTATCCGCTGGACCCTGACTGGACGCGCTTCGGGTAGCGCGGTGGCCGGAACATCGCACGGTGCTCCGGCCACAGGATCGATCAGTCAGCCGTCAGTTCAGCCGATCTTCTTCCACGCGCACACCGTGTCGGCGTTCTTGCAGTGCTCGAATCCCGGATCGCTGATGAAGAACCCGTCCTTGTCGAGCAACCGCATCTGCGGGACGAACTGGATGCCGAGGTCGCGGAACGCGCCCTCGTTCTGGTCCTGCGGGACGGAGGCGCGGCCGCACTTCTCGTTCCACTTCGGTCCGGTGTAACCGTTGCGGTTCTCGGCGAGCAGCCCCCATGTTCCGCCGGTCATGGGCTTCGTGTAGAGCTGGGCGCAGTCGTTCCCCGAGTTGACCTGGTTCAGGCCGCCCGGCATGCCGCCGCTCTCGCGGGTACTGGCGGGCGCGTATTCGTCGCACGACCCGCTGGGGGTGGCCGGGTTCGGGGTCCAGCTGCTTGGGCAGACCTTGCCGCGGCTCTTGGTGTTGGTCCAGTCGCCTCCGTTCGGGTCGGCGTTGTTGCCGGGGCCGAGGTAGGTGACGAGGGAGTCCCACTTCCGGCTGCCGGGGTGGGAGGGGAGCTTCTCCTGGATCAGCCAGTAGTAGGCGCCGGCCGCCGGGTACAGGTTGGTGTCGACCGTCCAGGTGGGCTTGAAGTACGGGAAGACGCAACCGGTCTTGATGTTGCCTCCGGCGATGTCGTCGCAGCGCGGCGCCAGTTCCCGGATCCGTACGTCGCCGCTCGTGCCGAGGCTGGTCTGGGCGTGGGCGTCCCCGGCGTCGACGGACCCGAGCAGGCTCCAGCCGAGGTCGAACTGCTCCTTGCCGGTGCCGTTCCAGATCGTCTGCGTTTTCGCGGTCATGGCGTACTGGGCCCCGACCTGGCCGACTGTCCAGTGCGGCGTGGTGTTGAGGCCGTCGCTGCTCGCCCACTTGACCTGGGAGCCGGTGCAGTCCGTGCAGTTGTCGCCCGGCTGCCAGGTGAGGTGAACGCCCTCGGTGGCGGCGTCGATCTGGGTCGGGACCACGGTGAGCTGTTGGTCGAACTCCGCCCGGTCCGTGCCGGTGTCCGACTTCTTGTTGTACAGCTTGATCTGTTGGGACAGCGCGAACGTGGCCGTG
Organism: Streptomyces sp. NPDC002144; assembly: GCF_053593695.1. Taxonomy (NCBI): domain Bacteria; kingdom Bacillati; phylum Actinomycetota; class Actinomycetes; order Kitasatosporales; family Streptomycetaceae; genus Streptomyces; species Streptomyces sp. NPDC002144. The sequence continues at coordinate 37,229 of NZ_JBSFDB010000052.1, read as the reverse complement.
CCGAACCTCGGCAGGTCATCGGCGTCGACGAAGATCAGAGTCGCATAGCCGACGTTCTTCAGGCACGCCTCGGTCCGGTTCATGTAGTCCTTGCCGTCCGCTTTAGCGGCGCACCACGTGACGAGATCCGCGCCCCGGAGAGCCTGCCTGGTCGCCCTCTTGGCGACCGCGGCGTCCTGGGGAGTCGGTGCCTCACGGCTGATCTCGATACAGACCTTGCGTCCCTGGACGTCTGGAGCAGAGCACTTACGGCCCGAGTCCTTGCCGCGCAGCCCCGTGACCGGACCGGGATCGGTGCGAGTGAACTCGATCGGCGTCTGCGCGAGCGAGTCGATGGCGGAGGTGGTCTGCGGTGCCGGGAAGGTGACGTACGGCTTCTCGGCCGGAGGAACGCTGATCTTGAAGGTGGAGTACGGGGACCAGTCGCTCTCGTACACCTTGCTGGTGGCGTCGTAGCCGGAGGAGCGGACCGCGTAGGTGACGCCGTCCTTGAGTTTCCCCGCCGGAACCGTCACAGAGGCCGGTTTGCCGGCGGTCACTTCGCCGGAGACCAGAACGCCCCACTGGTTGTCGTCGGTCAGTTTGACGACGGTGGCGGTGGGCTTGCCGCTGGAATCAGTGGTGTGGACCTCGAAGGTCGCGGTGGTCTTGTGTCCGCTGGGGGCGGTGACCGTGTTGCGCAACGTCGGCGTGGTGGTGTCCGTCTGCCAGACGTTGTTCGTCTTCGTGAACGGCGGGCCGACCTCGGGGCCGTTGGGCGTGTCCGGCTCGGCCGCCGCGACTGCCCGCGCGCCTGGACTGTGTACGTGAGGTGGACTGTCGGGATCCGCCGCGTAGCTGGTGCCGGTGACGCCCGAGCCGATGACGATCGCGAGGATCGCGCCGAGGGCTAAGCGACGTCTCCTGGTGGTGGGGGGTATCAACCTGTGACCTCTCTATGGGAACAACAGTGCGATATGACCCCACCAGGTCACCGGAGCGAGAACCATGGTCAAAATCACGGTTTGAATCGCGAGGGAAAGAGATGAGCCATCGCGGAAGCCCGAACGGCAGGCTGTCTGGAGCGCCGGCGGGGGCCGCGACCGAACTGGCGGCCCGACGCAGGGTTGTGGCCCCCGACCGGCAACCGGCCCCTCACATTGGCGGATTGCCGTGCTTTCGTTCCGGCAGGCTCACGTGCTTCGCGCGCAGCATCTCCAGTGAGCGGATCAGGACCGTTCGCGTTTCGCCCGGGTCTATCACGTCGTCCACCAGGCCCCGTTCCGCGGCGTAATAGGGGTGCATCAGCTCGGACTTGTACTCCTTGATGAGGCGGGAGCGGGTGGCGTCCGGGTCGTCCGAGGCGGCGATCTCGCGGCGGAAGACGACGTTCGCCGCGCCCTCCGCTCCCATCACCGCGATCTCGTTCGTCGGCCAGGCGTAGGAGAGGTCGGCGCCGATGGAGCGGGAGTCCATGACGATGTAGGCGCCGCCGTACGCCTTACGGACCACCAGGGAGATGCGGGGGACCGTGGCGTTGCAGTAGGCGTAGAGGAGTTTCGCGCCGTGGCGGATGATGCCGTTGTGTTCTTGGTCCACGCCGGGGAGGAAGCCCGGGACGTCGACCAGGGTGACCAGCGGGATGTTGAAGGCGTCGCAGAACTGGACGAAGCGGGCCGCCTTTTCGGAGCTGTTGATGTCCAGGACGCCGGCGAGGGCGGTGGGCTGGTTGGCTACCAGGCCTACGACGTGGCCGTCCAGGCGGGCCAGGGCGCAGACCACATTCTGGGCCCAGCCCTCGTGTACCTCGAAGTAGTCGCCGTCGTCGACGATCTCCTCGATCACCGTCCGCATGTCGTACGCCCGTTGGGGGTCCGCCGGTACCAGGGACGTCAGGGCTTCCGTGCGGCGGTCCGCGGGGTCGCCCGTGCGGGAGACCGGGGGGAGTTCACGGTTGTTCTGGGGGAGGAAGCTGAGCAAGTGGCGTACGTCCGCCAGGCATTCGGCCTCGTCGTCGTAGGCGAAGCCAGAGACGCCGGAGAGGGAGGAGTGGACGTCCGCGCCGCCCAGGCCGTCGTGCGTGATCTTCTCGCCGGTCACTGCCTGGACCACGTCGGGACCGGTGATGAACATCTGGGACGTGCCGCGCACCATGAAGACGAAGTCGGTGAGGGCGGGGGAGTAGGCCGCGCCGCCCGCGCAGGGGCCCAGGATGACGCTGATCTGCGGGATGACGCCCGAGGCGCGTGTGTTGCGGCGGAAGATGCCGCCGTAACCGGCGAGTGCCGTGACGCCCTCCTGGATGCGGGCGCCGGCGCCGTCGCTGAGGCCTACGACCGGGGCGCCCGCCGCCTCCGCCAGATCCATCACCTTGTGGATCTTCTGGGCGTGCGCCTCGCCCAGGGCGCCGCCGAAGACGCGGAAGTCGTGGGCGTACGCGAAGACCGTGCGGCCGTGGACCAGGCCCCAGCCGATCACCACGCCGTCGCCGTGCGGTTTGCGTTCCTCCAGGCCGAAGCCGGTGGCACGGTGCCGGCGCAGGGGCTCGATCTCGGTGAACGTGCCCTCGTCGAAGAGGAGTTGGAGCCGCTCGGGCGCGGTGAGCTTGCCCTTGCCGTGCTGACGCCGGGTGGCCTCGGGGTCGGGGCCGCGGCTCAGCTCCTCCTTCAGCCGTTTCAACTCGTCGGTGGAGCGCCGTAGATCGGGGGCCGGGGCGAGGGTGAGCAGTTCGTCGAAGGTCGTCATTGCCGCAACGTAGGGCGGCGGCCTTGAAGGGTACGGTACGTCCCCTGGAGCGCCGCTTGAGAGACCCGGGCCCGATGGGAGGCCCCCGGTGGCCCCGAGTCCGTGGTGGCCCTCATGTGGTCGGGCGGCCGGTCGCTGGTGGTGACCCGTCGGCTGTCGGCGCATTCCGTCCGCATTCCGTCCGCGGTCTGTCCTGTGCGTGGTCGCTGCTCGCCCGCCTGCGACCCGCCGATCCCGCACGAGGCCGATCGGCCGGCCTTCGTCGGCGTCCGGGCGGCGGGCTCTCCGCAGATCTCTCGGATAGGGTGGGCCACCTCTGAGTCGGTTTGCCGATGCTCAGAAAGCAGAACGTGCCGACACCCACCACCGAGTTCGGGTCGTCGGCACGCCCGCGCCCAGGCCAGTCCCAAGTCCCCCGGGGTAGTGGCACCTGCCCTCAGTCCGCCGTCGCCGGATGCAGGGCGTGGTCCGGGTCGCCGGAGAGGACTGCCTGGTGGAGGTCCTGGAGGGCTGCTGACGGTTCCAGGCCCAACTCGTGGACCAGGGAGCCGCGCAGGCGCTGGTAGGCCTCCAGGGCTCGCCAGCTGCCGCCCGCGCGGTGCAGGGCGCGCATCAGCTGGGCGCAGAAGCCCTCGTGGAGGGGGTGGCGGGCGGCCAGGACGCGCAGTTCGGGGACCACCTCGGCGTGCCGGCCGAGCCTGAGGTCCGCCTCGATGCGGCGTTCCAGGGCGGTCGTGTGCTCCTCGTTGAGGCGCAGGACCTCCAGCTCCAGGACCGAGCCGGCCGGTACGTCGACCAGGGCCGGGCCCTGCCACAGGGCGAGCGCGCGGCGCAGCAGGTCGGAGGCCGTGCGGTAGTCGCCGAGTTCGAAGGCCGTACGGCCGTCCTCCGAGCAGCGCTCGAACTCGTGGGCGTCCACCTGGCCGGGCTGCACCCGCAGGAGGTAGCCGCCGAGCCGGGTGACCAGGACGTCCTTGGCGTCGAGCAGCGGGTCGTCGGCGAGCGCGGCGGCGATCTTGCGCCGCAGTTGCAGGATGTACGTCTGCAGAGTGGTGGAGGCGCTCCGGGGGACGTTCTCGCCCCAGATCTCCTCCATCAGCGTCGGGACGCCCACCACGCGGTCGGCGTGCAGGGCGAGCAGCGCCAGCAGTTGACGGGGCTTCGCGGCGGTGGGCACCACCGGGATCCCGCGCTCGTGCGCGGCGAGCGACCCCAGGACCTTGATCTCCATGTGTGTCTCTCCCCCTTGGGTGCGGCCGCCTGGCGATCCCCGTGGCGACCCTTACGGAGTCAGGTCACGAGACTGGCATCCGCACCCTCGCGCGCCCCAGTGAGTCACGCATGCGCTCAATCATGAAAATGTCATGGGTGCCCTGTGAACGTGGCACTGCCCGCCGGGGGCCGCCCCACCCCAGACTCTCGAAGCAGACGCCGACGGACGTTCGAACCGGCTCAAAATGTTCGCACCGGTTCAAAACGTTCGATCCCAACTCGCGTCCCTGCAGCACTCGTTCCACTCAATCGCTCGTTCATCACAGGGGGTAACACATGAACGTCGTAGCAGCTCGTGAAGAGCTTTCGAACGAAGAAGTCCTCCGGTTCGCCGAGCTCGCCGCCCGTACCGGTCTCGAACCCCAGCTCGCCGGCCGCTTCGAGGCCGATCCGGCCGCCGTTCTGCGTGAGTTCGGTCTGTCGGAGGGGGAGGCGCGGTACGTGACCGGCGGGAGCCGTTCCGTCGAGAGCCTCAGCGGGGCCGGGGTGACCGTCTCCTCGGCGAGCTGGTGCGTCTGCTGGTCTCCCACCGGACCGTCCCCGCTCGCCGTCGGCGAGGCTGAGTGAGCGGGAGCGACACCCCCGCTCCGGAGCCCTTCGTGGCGTTCAAGCGCCATGTGCGGGCCGAGACGGTACCGGGGGAGGCCGTTTTCCTGTGGTCCGACAAGGACGTGACGGCGGTGCGGGGAGCGGGAGTCGAGACCCTGGCCGCCCTGCTGGACGGCAGTCGCACCCTGCCCCAGCTGCTGCGGGAGGCCGCGGCGGCGATGCCCGTGGACGAGGCCGGGCGGCTGGTACGGCGCCTTGCCGAGGCCAACCTGATCGGATACCGGCCCGACGGCCGGCGCGCGGAGGAGGCCGGCGCCGAGGGTCGGTCCGCGGAGGCCTACTGGGACCGTGCCGGTCTCGAGGGCGCCGCGGCCCAAGAGCGGGTCAGGGGCACACCGGTGGCGCTCGTCACCGTCGGTGACGTGGACGGGGCGGAGGCGCACGCCGCCTTTCGGGCGGCCGGGATCAGCACGGTCCCGGCCGACATCCACGCCCATGCCAACTCCGACTTCAACCCCAACGCCAACTTCAATTCCGACTCAAACTCCGACGCCTACACAGACGCCCCCCTCACACTCGTCCTCTGCGACGACTACCTGCACCCCAGCCTCCGTCCCCTGGCCGCGCGTCTGCGCGGCCGGGGGCGGCCCTGGCTGCTGGCCAAGCCGTTCGGGGCCGAGCCCTGGACGGGGCCGGTGTTCGCGCCCGCCGAGGACGCTCCGTGCTGGGGCTGTCTGGCACACCGGCTGCGCGCCCACCGGCGGGCCGAGTGGGAGGTGCGCCGGGTCCTCGGGGCCAACGCCGCCGTGGCCCGGCCCGCGCCGTCGCTGGCCGCCGTACGCGCCCTGGGACTGCACAGTGCCGCCCTGGAGGCGTCCAAGTGGCTTGCGGGAGTGCGGTGTCCGGAGCAGCGGGCGGTGTGCACTCTGGACAGCCTCACCCTGCGCAGCACCCACCATCCGGTGACCCGGCGTCCGCAGTGCCCGGACTGCGGTGACCCGGGGCTGGTGGCCGAGCGGACGCGGCGGCCGGTGGTCCTGGTCTCCAGACCCAAGGCGGCAGGGAGCGGCAGCAACGACCGTGCCCTGTCCGCCGAGCAGATGCTGGAGCGGCACCGTCACCTCGTCGGCCAGCTCACCGGCGTGGTGACCGACATCCGTCCGCTGCCCGGACTCCCCGAGGGGCTGCACGCCTACGACTCCGGGCACAACCTCGCCCTGGGCGGTCACTCGGCCGCCGAACTGCTCAGGGTGCTGCGAGCCCGTAGCGGGGGCAAGGGCGTGACCGCGGCCGAGGCGCGGGCCAGTGCGCTGTGCGAGGCGGTGGAGCGCTTCAGCGCCTCCCGGCAGGGTGATGAACTGACGGTCCGTGACACGTTCGCCGGGCTGGGGGAGCGGGCCGTCCATCCGGACACCTACCGGCTCTTCCACGAGCGGCAGTACGGCGACCGGGAGCGCTGGAACGCCACGCACGGGCCCTTCCACCGGGTGGGCCGGCCCTTCGACACCGGAGAGGCCACCGAGTGGACGCCCGTGTGGTCGCTCACCGGGCGGACGCATCGGCTGCTGCCCACCTCCACGCTGTACTTCGACGCCTCGCCGTGCGGCGCCGCCGACGGGCTGTGGGCCGACTCCAACGGCAACGCGGCCGGTTGCAGCCTGGAGGACGCCGTGCTGCAGGGGTTCCTGGAGCTGGTGGAGCGGGACGCGGTGGCCGTGTGGTGGTACAACCGGCTGCGGGTGCCGGCCCTCGACCTGGACGCCTTCGACGAGCCGTGGCTGGCCGGACTGCGGCACGCCTTCGGCCGGGCGGGCCGTACGGTGGCGGCACTCGACCTCACCACCGACCTCGGCGTACCGGTCGTGGCCGTCGTGTCCAGACCCGCGCCTGACAAGGACCCCGATTTCGTCTGCGGCTTCGGCGCGCACCTCGATCCACGGCTCGCGCTGCGCCGGGCCCTGACCGAGGCGGCCCAACTCCTGCCGTGGCCACAGCCGATGCCCGGGGGGACGCTGCTCGCCCAGCCGCAACTCGATCCGGATCCGGGCCAGTCGGGCAGGCGGCCCGGTGACTGGGCGGGTTTCCCCCGGCACGGGGATCTGCTCGACGACGTGGGGGAGATCTGCGCGCTGGCCTCCCGGCACGGTCTGGATCTGATGGTGCTCGACCAGACACGGCCGGACGTGGGGATTCCGGTCGTGAAGGTTGTGGTGCCCGGACTACGCCCGTTCTACGCCAGATTCGGGCCCGGCCGCCTCTATGAAGTGCCGGTGCGTCTCGGCCACCGGGCACATCCCGTCTTGTTCGAGGAACTGAACCCCGTCCCACTCCCCGTATGACTAGCTGCACGTATCACATATCCCTCTTGCCGTGCCGTTACGGCCTATAGTTCAGTCACAGATCTTCCCGAATCCCACACGCGGATTCGGTGCGGACGGGCAGCATCCGGGATCCCTTTCGGGCAACCGGATGCTTTCCCTCCGTATGCCGTTCGGTGAGGATCCGGATAGGGGGAGTTTGTGATGCGGAGCCCTGTCTCAGGGGCGAGACGGCAGTCGGGCCGGTTCGAGGTCCCGGCGCCGCGACTGGCACAGGGGATCAGCATCACGGTCATCTCGGGCTTCGGCGTCATCACCATGCTGAACGTCCTGGACGCGGTCTCCAACTACGTGGGGCTGGCCATCTGTCTGGGCCTGGTACTGAGCCTCTACGCCCTGCAGTTCATGGTGACCTCGGCCGGCGCCCGCCAGTGGTCGGCCCGCCGCCGCGGGACCGCGCTCGTCGTCCAGGCACTGCTGACCTTCGTCCCCATGGTGTGGATCGGGGTCGCCTGGGGCAGCATGGCCGGACCACTCGGCGGATCGATTCTGCTGCTGCTTCCCGCACGGTTCGCCTGGCCGCTCTACGGCACGGTCACCCTCACCATCCTCGGCTGGTCCCTCTCCGCGCACGTCCCCGCCCTGGAAGTCGGCTACTTCGCCATCTCCACCGCGCTGACCGGCCTCGTCATCTACGGACTCACCCGGCTGACCGACCTGGTCCGCGAAGTCCACGACACCCGCGCGGAGATGGCCCGCATGGCGGTGACGCAGGAGCGGCTGCGGTTCGCCCGCGACCTGCACGACCTGCTGGGCTACAGCCTCTCCACGATCACGCTGAAGAGCGAGCTGATCCACCGCCTCGTCCCCGTCAACCCCGAGCGGGCGCGCGAGGAGGTGGCCTCCGTCCTCGGCGTCTCCCGCCAGGCGCTCGCCGACGTACGGCTGGTGGCCAGCGGTTACCGGGACATGTCGCTGGAGGCCGAGGCGGCCTCGGTGGCCGAGGTGATGGCCGCGGCCGACGTCCGGGTCGAGGCCGACGTCGACTGCGGCCGGCTGCACCCGCTCGTGGACACCGTGCTGGCCACTGCCCTTCGGGAGGGTGTCACGAATATCCTCAGGCACAGCAAGGTCCAGTCATGTGCCATCACGGCTGCCGTGGAGGGGGAGACGGTACGGCTGACGCTGGTCAACGACGGTGTGGTGCCGCAGGAGACGCCCCGGGACGGGGGTGGCGGAAGCGGCAGCGGTCTGGGCAACCTGTGCACCAGGCTCACCCAGATCGGCGGCACGCTGACGGCGGAGACCACGCGGGACGGGCGGTTCCGGCTCGTCGCCGAGGCGCCCGTCCGGCCGGTCACCGTCGACGCCCCCGACAGCGGCGGGAAGCCGAGCGCGTCCGTCGCGTGACACGCGGGAGAAGGGCACGGCGAGCGGTACGAGCACGGGCACGGCGCGGGCCAGGCACGGCACGGGCACGCTCACGGGGGAACAGGGGGAAGAACGAATGCTGTCGGTGAGAATCCTGCTGGCCGAGGACGTCCATATGATCCGCGGCGCGCTGGTGGCGCTGCTGGAACTGGAGCGGGACCTGGAGGTGGTCGCCTCCATCGACCGGGGCGATCTCATCGTCAAGACGGCGCTGGAGGTGCGGCCCGACGTGGCCGTCATCGACATCGACCTCCCCGGCACGGACGGGCTCACCGCGGCGGCCGAGCTGCGGGCGAAGCTGCCGGAGTGTCGCAGTCTGATCCTCACGAGCCTGGGGCGGCCGGGGACCCTGCGGCGGGCGATGGCCGCGCAGGTCTCGGGCTTCCTGCTGAAGGACTCGCCGCCGGACCGTCTGGCGCAGGCGGTGCGGACCGTCGCGCAGGGCGGGCGGGTCGTCGATCCCGAACTGGCGCTCAGTGCGTGGGAGGCGCCGGAGAACCCGTTGTCGCCCCGGGAGACGCAGGTGCTGCGCCTGGCCGCGCGGGGAGCGGACGCGGCCGAGATCGCGGTGGAGCTGTATTTGACCCCGGGGACCGTGCGGAATTACCTGACGGCGATCGTGGACAAATTGCACGCGCGGAATCGGGTGGACGCGATTCGCATTGCCGAGGAAGCCGGCTGGGTTCCGTAGAGGGCTGGGTTCTCTGGAGTGCCGGGGTCCGTAGAATTCGGTTGAATCAGAAACCTTCTTCTACGTCGTCCGCCAAAGGGCCCGCATTCAGCGCCGACAGGATTCCTGCCAAATCGACCGCGTTGCTCTGCGGCCCCCGGCACGCGGGCAGACAGCGGGGGCCGTTCGGGCCGCCCATGCGGCGCAGGAACGGGGTGAGGATCGGTTTGGGGCCGATCTCCACCACGTGGGTGGGGCGTTGTTCGGTCAGCAGGGCGCGGGCCGCGTCGGCGAAGCGGACCGGGGCGGTGATCTGGGTGCCCCAGTACGGGGCGTCCAGAGGGCCGTCGTAGTCACGGCCGTAGACCGTGGAGTAGTACGGCAGCGCGGGCGCCGACGTCGGCATGCGGCGGGCCAGGGCCTCCAGGCGGGGGGTCACCGGGGCCATCAGCGGTGAGTGGAAGGCGTGGGTCACCTTCAGGAAGGTGCTGGCGATGCCGATGTCCGCGAGGCGTCGGCGGGCCCGCTCCAGGCCCGCGATGTCGCCCGAAAGCACCGTGGCGCGCGCCGCGTTGATGGCGCCGATGGACACCCCGGGTTCCTGCGTGGCCGCCTCCGCCGCCTCGAACGGGTCGGCGCAGGTCGCCATCATGCCGCCGCCGGCCGGCAGGTGCTGCATGAACGAGCCCCGGGAGGCGACCAGTTCGGCCGCCGTCGCCAGCGGCAGCGCACCGCTGACCGTGGCCGCCGCGAACTCCCCGACCCCGTGCCCCAGTACGGCCACCGGCCGCACGCCCTCCTCCAGCAGGGTCGCCGCCAGCGCGTACCCGACGGCGAACAGGGCGGGCTGGGCGAGCGCGGTCTGGTCGATCAAAGGGTCCCGCCCGAGCACCAACTCCACCATCGAGCGCCCGAGATGGGGCTCCAGTGCCTCGTCGGCCTCGGTGAGGTGGTGGCGGTAGGCCGTGCAGTGCGCGTACAGCCCCGCCGCCATCCCCGGATGCTGGCAGCCCTGCCCGGTGAACACGAACGCGGTGCGGATGCGGCCCCCGGAACGGGCCGCGCGGTCCCGTCCGGCCAGCCGCCGGGCGAGATTGCGGATCGTGGTGTACGGCCACACCTCCACGGGGTGGTCCGGCAGCGGCCCGAACGCGTCCTCCGCGTCGCCGTACAGGCCCAGCAGCGCCACGGAGTCCAGACCGCACTCGATCAGCGGCATGTCCTCGCGCACTTCCCGGCGGACGCGCTCACCGATCCGCTCCGTGAGCCACTCGACATAGCCCTGCTCGTCCGGCCGATCCCGCCCCGGTCCACTCACCTTCTGCTCCTCTCGGATGCGTTCACCGACTGCGTGCCGTGCGTGCCGCGCGCGGCCGCCGGGCCACCGGCAGCAACTCCCCGTCCAGCCGCTGATGCAGGGGCTTGATGCCGCCGTTGAGGAACAGCCGCCGGGTGGCCGCCCGCTCCACCTTCCCGCTGGTCGTACGGCGGATCGTGCCCGGCCGCACCAGCAGCACGCCGTCCACGCTGACCTCGAACTCCTCGGCCAGGCACCGCTCCACGTCGCCGACGAGACCGTCCAGATCGAGGTCGTAGCGCTGCTGGGTGCGCAACTCCTGCACCATCACCACCCGTTCGCGCTCGCCGGGCACCGAGAAGGCGGTGCCGGTGCCGAACAGGGCGCTGATCCGCTGCACGGCGTGCTCCAGGTCCTGCGGGTACAGATTGCGGCCGGCCACCACGATCATGTCCTTGAGCCGGCCCGTCACATGGAGCAGGCCGTCGCAGAGCGCGCCCAGGTCACCGGTGCGCAGATGGCCGCCCTCACCGTCCGCGGTGACCGCCTCGAACACCGCCGCGGTCGCGGTCCGGTCGCGCCAGTAGCCCCCCGCCACCCCGCCGCCCCGGACCCAGATCTCGCCGATCTCGCCGTCCCCCAGCACCCGCAGCGACTCCGGGTCGACGATGCGCACCTCGCCGCCGCGCGGGCGACCGCAGGCCACCAGCGTCCGCGTCGGCCGGTCCTCGCGCGGCTCGCGCAGCGCATGCCGCTCCAGCGCCTCGCCGTCCACGGCCCGCGTCACCGGGCCCGCACCGGTGCGCCCGCCGGAGACCAGCAGGGTCGCCTCGGCCAGCCCGTAGCAGGGCAGCAGCGCGTCGGCACGGAACCCGGCCGGGGCGAAGCGCTCGGTGAAGGCGCGGCCGGTCGCGGCGGAGATCGGCTCTCCGCCCGTGACCGCGGCCCGCCACCCGGCGAGGTCCAGCCCGGCGAGCTGCTCGTCGGTCACCCGGCGCGTGCACAGCTCGTAGGCGAAGTCCGGGGCGCCGCTGACCGCGACGCCGTATCGGCCGATCGCCTCCAGCCAGCGCGCCGGGCGCTTGAGGAACGCCGCCGGCGACAGCAGGACCGAGGTGCCGCCCAGCGACAGCGGGAACAGCAACTGGCCGACCAGGCCCATGTCGTGATGGAACGGCAGCCAGCCCCCGACCCGCTCGCCGGGCTCGCCGCCCACGGCCCCCTCGATCGCCTCGAGGTTCGCCAGCAGGTTGCCGTGGGTGACCACCACGCCGCGCGGGGCGCCCGTGGAGCCGGAGGTGAACTGCAGATAGGCGACCGTGTCCGGGGACAGCTCCGGCATCCGCCAGGAGGCGCGCACAGGTACCGCGTCGGCGGCCAGGCACGGCACCGAGCCGTATCCGCAGGCGGCCAGCAGCCGGGAGACGTCGGGGGCCAGCGCCGCGTCCGTGAAGGTCGCGCAGGGTGCGACGGCCTTGACGATGCCCGCCACCCGGTCCGCGTGGTGGCGGCCGCCGCCGGTCGGCGGGGCCGGGACCGCGATCGCGCCGGCGTACAGACAGGCCAGGAACGACACGGTGAACTGGCGGCGCGAGGTGTGCATCAGCAGCACCCGCTCGCCGGCCGCGCCCCGCGCCTGCAGCCAGCCCGCCAGTTCCCGCGCGGCCGCGTCCAGGGTGCCGTAGGAGACCCGGGCCGGACGGCCGCGCTCCTCGCTCTCGGGCAGCAGGAGCAGCGCCTCGCGCTCGGGCGTCGATGCCGCTCTGTCGAGTATCAGGTCCGTGAAGGTGCGGTGGTGGGTCATAGGGGTCCCCCTGGCAGATCTTCCGTCCGGGCACCCGACCCGTCATTCGGGTACCCGGACCCATCCTGAAATCGAACGTAATGTGCGGCTCATAGAGGGACGCTCGACCCGGACTGGTCCGCGGGGCACGCTCAGCTGCGCGACCAGCCGACCGGCGGACGGCGGCGCGGACGCCCGCCGCCCCAGCCGGCCTTGCGCGCGGGCTCGTCGAACACCCCGTCCGCGCCGTCCGGTTCGCCCTCCTGACCTGCGGCCGCGCGAAGTCTGGCAAGCAGCACGGCAGTCACCGCGGCGAGCTCCTCGGCGGTGGGGCGTCCACGCACGACGACGAGAGAGAAGGGAGCTTCCATGCTCCGGAGCTTGTCGCCGGGCCCTCGAGACCTGCTCGGGAAACGGCGGGGAGGGGTTGGCGACGGGTGGGGAGGGGGACGGGCGAGGAGGGGGTCGGGGGAAGCCCGCCTGTTGTCGGCGGCTGCGGCGGAGTCAGGTGCGCCGGCGAGGGCGGTTGAGGTGGCGGGGGTGGTCAAGTGGTGAGTCGGTTGAGGCGGCGGGGTAGGGCGGAGTTGGTTGAGACGGCGGGGTGGGCCGAGTCGGTTGAGACGGCGAGGGTGGCATGTCGGCCGAGTCGGATGAGGCGGTCTGATGGGGCGGGGCGCCGGGATCGGCGGGGATGGCGGAGCGGTCGGGGCGCCGCCGCCAGCCAAGTCGGCCGAGCCAGCCCATCCAGCCGAACAGGTCGAGCCAGGCCCGAGCCAGGCCGAGCCTGGCGATCCGGCCGGGCCGGCCGGGCCGGCCGGGCGAGGTGACCAGGGTGAGCCAGCCCAGTCGGCCGCGCCAGCCGACGTGGCGGAACCAGCCCACTCGGCCGCACCACCTGAGCCCGCCGACCAGCCGACGTGGCCGCGCCCGCAGCTGCCAGCCGCGCCGTGGTCGAGTAGGTCCAGTGGGCGGGAGACCGGCGCGGGGTGATGTCCGGCGTCAGCCCGCGGACAGGGGCCCGGCGTGCAGTTCCGTGATTCGGGCCGTGACCGTCAATTTCGCGCGGCGGTCCAGGTAGGCGGGTGTGGTCAGGACGCGGTCGCAGGACTCCGGGTCTCGCCACCACAGGACCCCGGTGTAGACGCGTGGGTCGACCACTGAGCGGAGGAGGTCGCTGCCGCCGTAGCCCTCGGCGGTCACGCAGGAGCCCACCAGCGCTCCGAAGTCCATTTCGAAACGGGCCGGTTCGCTCTCCACCACGGCCTCCACCAGCACCAGCCGCCCCGCCTCGGCGATCGGCACCGCGGCGGGCATCTGGCCCACGCTGACCGCCAGTTCGTGCCGGACGTCGGCCAGCGCGGTCAAGGAGGCGAGGTGCGGCAGGTAGCTCTCGTCGTGGGTGGCGCGCAGCAGCGCGTCCATGTCCTGCCACCGTTCCAGACGGGCATAGTCACCGTCTCGGTCCAGCAGCCGCAGCGTGAGACCCGTGTCGAAGCCCTTCAGCCCCTCGCGGTGCCGGGCGTGGGCACGCAGACCGGCCTCCACCACCTCGGCTCGGTCGACCGCGGTGAACCGCTGTACCGCGCTCACCCGGCGGCTCACCAGACCCTGGGGCATCGGCCCGACCCACCTCTCTCCCCGCATCCGCGTCCGCCCACGCGTCGCGCGGGCACGCGCCACCAGTCGACCACGGATCGCTCGAATTTCCCTTGAACGGCGAACAAGCAACCTTTGAAAGCCGAACAGGCACCGCCGGCACGAGGGTTCCTCGAGGACCCGACGAGCGCGCGCGGGGACCGTCCTCGTCCGGACAACCGAGCTCGGATCGCTGAGCCCGGACAACCGAACCGAAGGAAGGACGTCCATGACCATCACCGACGACGTCGACCGGATCCCCGGCGACATCGGACGCGCGCTCGCCCGCACCGCGGTCGACCGCATGCTCCGACCGGTCTGGTACGCGCTGGTCGCCTACGGCGGCATGTGGCTGGGCGGCGTGGACTTCGACCAGGACGGCACACCCGTGCCCCGCCTGGCCCTCGTCCACGACGCTCCGGAGCCTGCCCGGGAGGACTTGAGGGCCTCTTGAGTCACGCCGGTTAGGGATGGGGCCGAGCGGCAACCGATCGAGGACGGAGACAGCCATGACCACGGTGGTGAACAGGGCGGAAGCCGCCGAGCGGGCCGTGCAGGAACGTATAGCGCGGCTCGAGCACCAGCTCGGCGATCTCGACGACCCTGGCAACCCGCTGGGCGCGGACCACTTCCTCGCCGCCGACGGCCGGCAGCGGCTGCTGCCGGCCGCCGAGCGGCTCCTCGACGAGTTCGGTCTCAACGCCGAGTTCGTACCGGGCGAGCTGGGCGGCCGGCTGGACCGGCTGGACGTGCTCGCCCGGGTGCTGCGGGCGGTCTTCCGCCGGGACGCGGCACTCGGCCTCGGCTACGGGATGACCTCGTACCTGGCGGCGGTCACCGTGTGGGCGGACGGCACCGGACAGCAGCGGCGGCAGACCGCCGAACTGCTGCTGTCCGGCGGCCGGATGGCCTGCGCCTACCCGGAACCCGTTCCCGGCAACGACTTCCTGCACAACCGGCTCACCGCGCGCCGCGACGGCGGCGGCTATCTGCTCGACGGCCGCAAGGAGGCCCTCAACAACGCGGTCCGCGTCGACTCCCTCGTCGTGTTCGCACACACACCCGAGGCCGGCGAGGACGCCCAGACGGCGTTCCTGCTCCCGGGCCCGGCAGCCGCCGGACCCGGTGTCACGCTGCTGCCCCGCCGCCGTACCAGCGGCATCCGCGGCTGTGTCGTCCAGGGCCTGGAGTTCACCGGGCACCGCCTGGACGCGGACCGGCTGCTCGGCCCCGAGGGCGGCGGCGGCCCCATCGCCGAACGCGCCTTCCCCATCACCCGCGCCACCGGCACCTCCATGGCGCTGGGCTGCGCCGACACCGCGCTGCGCACCACCGTCGCCTTCGCCCGCGCACACCGCTCCCGCAGCCGCGCCTCCCTCAGCAGCGCCCGCACCCGCTCCGCGCTCGTGGACGCCTTCACCGACCTGCTGGTGTGCGACTGCCTGGCGCTCGTCGCCACCCGGGCCGTGCATCTGCTGCCCCGCGAGAGCCGCACCCTGAGCGCCGTCGTGAAGTACCTGCTGCCCACCATCCTCACCGAGATGGTCTACGACCTGTCCATCGTCCTGGGCTCCGAGGCGTACGCCACCACCGGCAGCTACGGACTGTTCCAGAAGGCCGCCCGGGACCTGCCGATGATCGGGCTGGGCAGCGCCGGAACCGCCGCCAGCCGGTCGGCCATCGTCGAACACCTGCTGCGTGTACCCGAGTTGGGGGAGTCCGCGCAATCACTCGACGCGAGGCCCGGCGCCCGGCTGTTCGACCCGCACGATCCCGACCTGCCGCCCGTGCGGCCCGAGCAGCTGACCCTGGCCGCCGACGGGGACCCCCTGCTCGGCTCGCTGCCGGAGACGGTACGGCTGGCACGCGCCGCGAGCGGCGAGTTCGCCGGGGCGCTGGGCACGGCCGCCGACGCCCTCGCCACCGAACTGCGGCTGCTGCGCGAGGACTGCGCCCGCCTCGCCGCCCGCCCGGCCGGCCGCGCACTCAGCCCCCGCGCCTACGCGCTCGCCGACCGCTACGCCCTGATCGCCGCCGGCGCCGCCTGCCTCGGCGTGTGGCGGCACGGCAGCGGACTGCTCGCCGAACCGGCCTGGGCCGCCATGGCGCTGGCCCGCATCGTCGGCCGGCTGGACCGCACCGCCGTACACACCCCCGAGTCCGGAACCGAACACCTGCTGACCGAAGTCCTCGACCGCTTCGACGACGCCCGCAGCTACGACCTGTACGCGACCCCCATAGGCCGATGAGGAGAGGCATCCCTTGACTTCTCCCCAGCTGAAGCTGCCCGGCGGTAGACCCGGCCGGCTTGGTCATCGCCGACCGGACGCCATACGAACTACCACTGACCTGAGGGCGGTTGGCGGTGAACCCGATCAGCTCTGGCGGCGCATCGGCTTTCCCTGCCCTGCTCCGCAGGAGTCCGTTTCCTCCCCCGCCTGAAGGCGGGGGTATCCACGGAGGAATCCCCATGAACCACACAGCCGGCACCCAAGAGAACCCGGTCGGTCATGACGGCGACGCCGGTGGTACGGCACTGGCCGTGCTGGTCGAGGAGGTGGCCCGGATACTCGACCGGCCGCCCGCCCGGCTCGGCCCCGACCTGCACCTCCAGCACGACCTGGGCTTCGACTCGGTGATGCTGCTGCAGCTCAAGGGCCGCCTCGAGACGCGTTTCGAGCCGCTGCGCGAGGCCGCCCTGCCCGACATGCTGCTCGGCGTGCAGACCCTCGCCGCCCTGGCCGGCCGGCTGGAGCGCCTGACCGGACTGCCGGTGGCGTGATGCGGCCGCTGTGCAACCGCGGCCCCGCGGACTCCTGGCTGCCCGTCCGCCGCGAACTCGACTCCTCCGGTACGGCGGTGGTGTACGCGAAGGTCGCCGACTGGCTGCCCGACGACCTCGCGCGGCCCGACCTGGTCGCCGCCCTCGGCCGCGACCACCGGCGGCTCGCGGAGATGACCCACGTGCCCAACCGGTCCCGCTTCGTCACCTCCCGGCTGCTGCTGAAGTCCGCCGCCGCGGCCGTGCTCGGCACCTCGCCCGACGAACTGGAGCTGGCCTACAAGCCCGGCGGACGGCCCCATCTGCGCGGGGTCGACCAGCTCGACGTCAGCCTCAGCCACACCGAGGAACTCCTCGTCGTCGGACTCACCCGCAACGGCCGCATCGGCGTCGACATGGAGAACGCCGACCGCCGCATGCTGGGCCTGGGCACCGAACGGCAGGTGTGCACCCCGTACGAACTCGAAGCCCTGGAGAGCGTCCCCGAGGACCGGCGCAACCGGGAGCTGGTACGGCTGTGGACGCTCAAGGAGGCCTACAGCAAGGCCATCGGACAGGGCCTCAGGTTCCGCTTCACCGAGTTCGGATTCACACCCGAGGACCAGCAGGTACAGATGCTGCGCCCCGACGGCACCCCCGGCGCCGGCTGGGAGTGGAGCTTCCACAGCTGGCTCGCCGAGGACACCTACACCCTCAGCGCGGCCGTGTACGACCCCGGGTTCTCCGGCCGCCGGGAGGCCGCCCCGGGCCGGCCGCTGCTGCCCGCGTTGGCCGATCCCCGTCGTTCCGGTTGAGCGAGCGTTGAGCCGCCTTCCAGGTGGTGCGGTGACCCTCGGAGCCCGCACCCGCCGAGCGGTGCGGGACCGAAGGGGGGTCTTGGTGCATCGATATCTCGCGGTGCGGCCGAAGGCCGGCGCCACCGGCACGCGGCTGCTGTGCTTCCATCACGCCGGCGCGGGCGCCCTGTCCTTCGCCGGCTGGCTCAATCGGGTCGGCGCCGGGGTGTCGGTGCTTCCGGTGCGGCTGCCGGGGCGGGAGACGCGGGTGCGCGAGCCGCGGATCACCGACCCCGGGCAACTGGTCGAGGAGCTGCAACACGACCTCGGGCCGCTGCTGGAGGAGCCGTACGCCTTCTATGGGCACAGCATGGGCGCGCTCGTCGCCTACCGGTTCGCCCAGGCCCGTCTCGCTGCGGGACTGCGGCCGCCGCGGCTGCTGCTGGTCGGCGCGTGCAGCGCCCCCCAGCTGCCGTCGGCCCTGCTCGACCGGGCCGACCTGGACGGGCTGGACGACGAGCGGCTGATGGCGGCGATGACGGACGAGGAGAGCATGCCCGAGGCGCTGCTGCGGCGGCCCGACCGGCTGCGCACCACCCTCGACACCCTCCGGGCCGACCTGCGGCTGGCCCAGGGGCTGCGGGAGGCGCCGATCGTCCGACTGCCGTGCCCTGTCGAGGCGTTCGCCGGCGCGGACGACCGCATGGTGACGATCCCTCAGGTCCGGGCCTGGGAGCACTGCACGAGCGCGGGCTTCCGGCTGCGGACGGTCCCCGGAGCGCACTTCTTCGTCCGCGGACGCGAGGTGCCGCGAGCCGTCGGGCAGGCGCTGGACTCCGCGGCGCCCGTGACGACCGGCTGACCCACATCGTTCCCGAAGGAGTTTCGCGGATGGACATCAGCGTCCTCGGCCCGTTCCGGGCCACACTCGCCGGGGTGCCGGTGCACCTCACGGCCGTCAAGCCACGCAAGGTCTTCGCGCTGCTCGCCCTCCAGGCGGACGAGGTCGTCTCGGTCGCCTCCCTGGTGGAGGAGGTCTGGGGGGAGAGCCCG
The DNA here is from genome assembly GCF_053593695.1 of Streptomyces sp. NPDC002144. Taxonomy (NCBI): domain Bacteria; kingdom Bacillati; phylum Actinomycetota; class Actinomycetes; order Kitasatosporales; family Streptomycetaceae; genus Streptomyces; species Streptomyces sp. NPDC002144. Next base: position 18,939 of record NZ_JBSFDB010000052.1, on the reverse strand, counting down.
CCCCGCAGCGTGCAGACCACCCTGCAGACCTACATACTCCAGATCCGCCACGTCATCGGCGCGGCTCTCGGCGAGGAGGAGGCCGAGCTCCCGCACGGGGCCAAGAGCGTGCTGGTCACCGAACCCGGCGGATACCGGCTGGACACCCAGGGCGGACTCATCGACGCCTGCGAGTACGACGCCCTGTCCTCCGTCGGCCACCGGGCCCTGCAGCGCGGCGACTGGGCCGAGGCCTCCTCGTACTTCGGCCGGGCACTGGCCCTGTGGCACGGCCGGGCGCTGGCCGACGTGCACTGCGGGCCGCTGCTGGAGGTGGAGGCCACCCGGCTCGACGAGTCGCGGATGAGCGTTCTTCACGGCCGAATCGAGGCGGACCTGAGGCTGGGCCGCCACCATGAGCTCGTCGGCGAGCTGTCCGGGCTCGCCGCCCGGCATCCCCTGCACGAGGGTCTGCACGAGCAGCTGATGCTCGCGCTGTACCGCGCGGGCCGGCGCAGTGACGCGCTGGAGGTGTACCGGCACCTGCGGACCGCGCTCAACCAGAGCCTCGGCCTGGACCCCTCGCCCGGCATCGAGCATCTGCACCGCGCGGTGCTCGACTCCTCCCCGCACCTGGACCCGGTGGGCGCGTCCGCCAACGGCGTCCCGCTGCTGGCGAGTCCATGACCGGCCTGCCTGTCCCACGTCCCAACACCCCACGTCCCAACACCCCGAGTCCGCAAACCCCGAGTCCGCACATCCCGAGTCCGCACACCCCGACCGAAGGACCGAAAGGAACCATCGTGAGCGACATCACCCTGGCCGAACTCGGCGAGCTGCTGCTCGAATGCGTCGGCGCCCCGGAGGAGGGCATGGCGTTCGAGGGCGAGGACGCCCTGGACACCCCCTTCCTGGAGTTCGGCTACGACTCCCTCGCCCTGCTGCAGGTCACCAGCGTGATCAACCGCAAGTACGGCATCGTGCTCGACGACGACGCCGTCGGCGAGGCCGAGACCCCGCGCCTGCTGCTCCAGCTGATCGCGGCCGCGCCGCGCGCCGGGGCGATCCGGTGACCACCGGAACCGAGGCCCACCCCCACCTCCCGCCCGGTCGGCGGGTGCTGGTCACCGGGGGCACCCGGGGGATCGGGCGGGCGACCGTGCTCGCCTTCGCCCGGGCCGGTGCACGGCTCGTCGTCGCCCACCGCGGGGACGGCGAGGCGGGCGACCGGCTGCGCGGTGAACTCACCGCGCTCGGCGCCGAGTTCACCCTCGTCGCGGCCGATCTGACCGGCGCGGCGGGGGCCGCGCGGCTGGCCGACGCGGTGCGGGAGCGGCTGGGTGGCCTGGACGTCCTGGTCAACAACCTGGGCGTCGACGGGCACGTCCCGTTCGAGAAGCTCACCGAGGACGAGTGGCACCGGGTGCTCGACCACAACACCACCTCGGCGTACCTGGTCACCCAGTCCGTGCTCGACCTGCTCGGCGACGGCGCGTCCGTCGTCACCATCGGCGCGTCCGTCGCCCTGCGCGGCCGGCCCCTCGGCGTGCACTACAGCGCGTCCAAGGCGGCCCTGGTCGGCTTCACCCGCGCCCTCGCCAAGGAACTCGGCGGCCGGGGCGTCCGGGTCAACCTGGTCGCCCCCGGCGTCACCGAGACCGAGCCCGGCGGCGGACTGCCGCCCCAGCTCGTCGCCCGCCTCACCGCGTTGACGGCACTCGGCAGGCTCGGCCGGCCCGAGGACGTCGCCGGGGCGGTGCTCTACCTGGCCGGCGACTCGGCCGCGTACGTCACCGGCACCACCATCGAAGTAGACGGAGGAATCTGATGCCCTACGCCGCCATCACCTACCGGGTCAAGCCCGGTCACGAGGAGGAGATCGCCGAGATCTTCGCCGGTTTCCAGCGGGTGGACACCCCCGACTTCGCCGGCGACCACGGCGACGCCGCCGGACGGCTGCTCGGCACCGGCGTGTTCATCAAGGACGACGTCCTCGTCCGGGTCATCCACTACGAGGGCGACTTCGCGGCGATCGGCCGGCACATGGCCGCGCAGAAGGGTGTGCACATCCTGGAGACCAAGCTCGCGCCGTACCTGTCGGTTCAGCGCGAGACGGACACCACGACGCCCGAGGGGTTCGCGGCGCACTTCCGTGAGGCCACCATGCGGCCCATCGCGCAGCTGACCGTGGAGAGCCACCCCGCGGGGGCCGGCACGTCATGACCGGGCTCGAAGGCGTTCTCGGGGTCGCCGCGCTGCTCGGCGGCGGCGTCACCGCGGGCGTGCTGTTCGCCGTCGCGCTGAGCGTGCTGCCGGCGCTGTTCGCGATGGAGACCGGCACCTATGTGTACGCGCACAAGCTGCTCGGGCGGAACTGGGACCCCACGATGCCGGTGATCGTGCTGAGCAGCACCGTCGTCAACGCGGTGCTGGCGGTGGTCGCCGGCGGGGCGGCGCGGCCGCTGTTCGTGGTCGCGGCGGTGCTGCTGCTGGGCGTCTCGGGTGTCTCGCACCTGTGCAACGTGCCCATCAACCGGCGGGTCAAGGCGATCGACGACCCGTCCGTCATCCCCGCCGACTGGGAGGACCCGCGGCCGCTGTGGCGCCGCTGGCACCTGCTGCGGACGACCCTGGCGGTGGTGGCGCTCGCCGTCACGGCGGCGGGGGTCACGGCGCTCTGACAGCGCCCCATGGTGCGGCGGCCGTACGTGTGCCCGTACGGCCGCCGCACCATGTCCGTGTCATGCCGCGCTGGGTATGTCCCGCACCGAGATCTGCGCGACCGTGTTCAGCAGGCTGCGCTTGAAGGTGGCGACGAAGCCCTCCACCGTGTCGGTGTCCCGGGGCTTGCTCAGGTACGGCTTCAACTTGGCCTCGACCTCGCGCACCCCGGGCTGTGACGCCATGTGCCGGGCCACGGCCTCCAGGTCGCCGGTGTACTCGATGACCCGTACCAGTGTGTCGTCGCGCAGGAAGACGGCGGTGGCCAGGATCGTGCCGGCCGCCTCCCCCCGCCCGTCCTCTACCCGACTGCTCCGCACCCGCTTGAAGTCCCCGAATATCGCGGCGAGTTCGGCCTCGTACCCGGGCTTGATGTCATACGTGATGGCTGCGAACGGCATACCAGTCCCTCACTAGATCGGGGTTGTCCCCGCCACGACACCCCACCCCACACGAGAACGACTCGAACCGAGCGGGGTGCGACGGTCCCGCCGGCGATCACCGGACGTCCGGTCCCGCCCCGCGCGGGGAGCGGCAGAGAGTCGGGGGCGGGGTGCTGGTGATCTGCGGGCGCGGCAACCACCCGCGCCGCCCGCCGCCGCGTACGGCTGTCCGCGCGGCCCATGCCACGCCGCCCGGGCCCCCCGCACCCCCGCGGTGGTCCGTGCTGCCTCGCGTGCCTGCACCGCGGGGTGGTCCCTGCTCCCGGGCCGCGCGCCTGCACCGCACGGTGTCCGGGACCGAGTCGGGGTCGGGGCGCTGGTGTCCTGCGGGCGCGGCGACCCCCCGCGCCGTCCGCCGTCCGTACGGCTGTCCGCGCTGCCCAAGGCACGCTGCCCGGACCCCTGCACCGCGCGGCGGTCCGCGCTCCCGCGCCTCGCCCACCTCGCGTGTCGCACAGCGGGACGGGAGTGCCCTGCCACGGAGGCGTGCGCTGCGTGGGCCGTCCGTCCCCGCTTCGTCTTGGGCTGCCCGGGCCCCGCCCCGCGAAGTGGTCCGTGCTCCCGGGCCGCGCGCCTGCACCGCACAGTGTGCGGGCCAAGTCGGGGTCAGGGCGCTGGTGTCCTGTGGTCGCGGCGACCACGCGCGCCGCCCGCCGCCGCGTACGGCTGTCCGCGCGGCCCATGCCACGTTGCCCGGGCCCCCGCCCGGCGTGGTCGTCCCGTGCTCCCGCGCCGCGCGCCTGCACCGCGCGGTCGTCCGCGCTCCAGCGCCGCCCGCACCGTGCGGCGGTCCGTGCTGCCTCGGGTCGCACGGCGGGGGCGGGACCCCTGCCGCGAAGGTGCTGCGTCGCGTGGGCCGTTCGTAGTCCCCGCCTCGTCTTGGGCTGCCCGCGGCCCCGCCCCGCGTGGTCGTCCGCATCCCCGCGCCGCGCCCCCGCCCCGCGTGGTCGTCCGCGCTCCAGCGCCTCGGCCCCCGTACCGCGCGTTCCAGCGCCTCGCCCCCCGTACCGCGCGTTCTGTCTCGCGGTGTGACGGACGCCGTGGCCGCGCGGGCGCTGCGGTGGCCGGCCAGGTGGGACCGTTCGCGTTCCCCGTCCTGTGTCCGTCCGCCGGATCACGGGGGCCGGGTCCCAACAGCCCGGCGCTGCAGGGTGATTCGAGTGGGTCTGTAGTCCGCGGTGGGACCTTCCCCGTCGACCGCCCCTCGGGGGTCGGGCAACCGGACCAGGAGGTACTCCGTGCACCGCACCCTGATCGTCGCCAAGCTCCGTCCGGACAAGACGGACGACATCGCGAAGATCTTCGACGAGTCGGACGGCACCGAGCTGCCGCACATGATCGGTGTCAGCCGCCGCACCCTGTTCAAGTTCCACGGTCTCTACTTCCACCTGGTCGAGGCCGACGAGGACATCAGCGCGAACCTCTACCGCGCCCGCAGCCACCCGCTCTACGACGACATCAACACCCGGCTCGCGCAGTGCGTGGAGCCCTACGACCCGGACTGGAAGGAGCCCAAGGACGCCATGGCCGAGCCCTTCTACGTCTGGACCAAGGACGGAGGACGGATCCAGTGACCACCGCCATCAGCCGCACCGTGAAGGTGTCGTCGCACGAGGTCGAGGCCAACACCAAGCGTGGGGGCGACCTCCGCGTCACCCTCAGCCCCAAGACCGTGGGCTGCACCTCCGGTTTCGGCGGCGTCATGACGCTCGAGCCCGGTGACTGGGTCACCGAGCACTACCACCCGTACTCCGAGGAGTTCCTGCACGTCATCGACGGCACCCTGGAGATGCGCCTGGACGGGCAGCAGGTGAGCCTCACCGCCGGCGACTCGCTGCTCGTGCCGATCGGCGTCCGTCACCGTCTCGTCAACACCGGTGACATCACGGCCCGTTGCTCCTTCCACCTGTCGCCCCTCGCGCCGCGCCCCGAGCTCGGCCACGTCGACACCGAGCAGGCGCAGCGCCCGGAGCAGTCCAACCCGGACGTGGGTGGGACGCCGTGACCCGACGGGCCGTCATCACCGGGGTCGGCGCGGTCGCCCCGGGCGGCGTGGGCCGGGAGGCGTTCTGGCGCACGCTGTCCGAGGGCCGTACCGCCACCCGGCTGATCTCGCTCTTCGACGCGGGTGCCTTCCGTTCGCGGGTCGCCGCCGAGGTGGACTTCGACCCGGCCGCCGCCGGCCTGACCCCCCGGCAGATCCGCCGGATGGACCGCGCCGCGCAGTTCGCCGTGGTCAGCGCCCGCGAGGCGGTCGCCGACAGCGGCATCGAACTCGCCGCCCTGGCCCCCGAACGCGTCGCCGTCTCCATCGGCAGCGCCGTCGGCTGCACCATGGGCCTGGAGGAGGAGTACGTCACCCTCTCCGACAGCGGCCGCAAGTGGCTCGTCGACCACGAGTACGGCGTACCGCACCTGTACGGCTACATGATCCCCTCTACCCTGGCGGCCGAGGTCGCCTGGGAGGTGGGCGCCGAGGGCCCGGTCGCGCTGGTCTCCACCGGCTGCACCTCGGGCCTGGACTCCATCGGCCACGCCGTGCAGCTGATCGAGGAGGGCTCCGCCGACATCGCCGTGGCCGGTGCCACCGACGCCCCCATCTCACCCATCACGTCCGCCTGCTTCGACGCCATCAAGGCGACGACGCCCAACAACGACGATCCGGAGCACGCCTCACGCCCCTTCGACGGCGACCGGGACGGCTTCGTGCTCGCCGAGGGCTCCGCGGTGCTGGTCATCGAGGAGCGCGAGGCCGCCCTCGCCCGGGGCGCCCGGATCTACGCCGAGATCGTCGGCTTCGCCGGGCGCAGCAACGCGTACCACATGACCGGGCTCAAGCCGGACGGCCGGGAGATGGCCGAGGCGATCACCGTCGCCCTCGACCAGGCCAGGCTCGACCCGACCGCCGTCGACTACGTCAACGCGCACGGCTCGGGCACCAAGCAGAACGACCGGCACGAGACCGCCGCGTTCAAGCGGTCGCTCGGCGACCACGCCTACGACATCCCGGTCAGCTCCATCAAGTCCATGGTCGGCCACTCGCTGGGCGCCATCGGCTCCATCGAGGTCGCCGCCTGCGCGCTCGCCCTGGACCGCCAGGTGGTGCCGCCGACCGCCAACCTCAAGACCAAGGACCCGCTGTGTGACCTGGACTACGTCCCGGTCACCGCCCGCGAGCACGCCATGGACGTCGTGCTCAGCGTCGGCAGCGGATTCGGCGGCTTCCAGACCGCGATGCTGCTGGCCCGTCCGGGCACCGCGGCGGCCGCGGCCGGAAGGAGTGACTGAGCGATGACCGCGTCCACCTCCACCGCGTCCACCTCCACCGCGTCCACCTCCACCGCGGCCCCGGTGATCACCGGCCTCGGCATCGTCGCGCCGACCGGCATCGGCGTCGAGGCGCACTGGGCCTCGGTGCTGGCCGGCAAGTCGGGCATCGGCCGCATCGAACGCTTCGACCCGACGAACTACCCGGTGCGGTACGCCGGTCAGGTCCCCGGTTTCGATACCGAGGCCGGCGTGCCCAGCCGGCTGATCTCCCAGACCGACCACTGGACCCACCTCGCCTTCGCCGCCGGTGAGGCGGCGCTCGCGGACTCGGGCGCCGACATCGAGGCGATCCCCGAGTACGAGAAGGCGGTGGTCACCTCCTCGTCCTCCGGCGGCACGGAGTTCGGACAGAAGGAGATGACCGCGCTCTACCAGCACGACCCCACCTGGGTCGGCGCCTACCAGTCGATCGCCTGGTTCTACGCGGCCACCACCGGTCAGCTCTCCATCCGGCACAAGATGCGCGGCCCGTGCGGGGTGCTCGCCTGCGAGCAGGCCGGCGGCCTGGACGCCCTCGGACAGGCGCGCCGGCTCACCCGCAAGGGCGCCCGGTTCGTCGTCACCGGCGGCACCGACGCCTCACTGTGCCCCTACGGGCTCAGTGCCCAGCTGACCACCGGCAAGCTCTCCCGGGTCCCCGACCCGGAGCGCGCCTATCTGCCCTTCGACGCCGAGGCGTCCGGGTATCTGCCGGGAGAGGGCGGGGCGATCCTCGTCCTGGAGAGTGCCGAGGCCGCCGCCGAGCGCGGCACCGGCTACGGCCGGATCCTCGGCTACGCGGCCGGCTTCGACCCGGCGCCCGAGTCGGGACGGCCGCGCGTGCTGCGCCGTACCGCCGAGGCCGCCCTGCGCGACGCGGGCCTCGCCCCCGCGGACATCGACGTGGTCTTCGCCGACGCCGCCGGACTCGCCGCCGACGACCGCGACGAGGCCGAGGCCATCACCGGCGTCTTCGGCCCGCGTGCCGTCCCGGTCACCGCGCCCAAGACGCTGACCGGACGGCTCTACGGCGGCGGCGCCCCGCTGGACGTGGCCACCGCGCTGCTGAGCCTGCGCCACGGCGTCGTCCCGCACACCGCCGGCGTCCGCGAACCGGCCCCCGGCCTGGAGATCGACCTGGTCACCGACCGGCCCCGGGAACTCCCGCTGCGTCACGCGCTGGTGCTGGCCCGCGGCCACGGCGGCTTCACCTCGGCCCTCGTCCTGGGCCGCTGACCCCGGCCCTCGTCCAGAGCCGCCGACACCGGCCCTCGTCCTGGGCCGCCCGACACGGAAGGAACGTACGCATCATGGCCGGACACACCGACAACCACATCGTCATCGACGCACCGCTGGAACTGGTGTGGGAGATGACCAACGACGTGCCCAACTGGCCGGATCTGTTCAGCGAGTACGCCTCCGCCGAGATCCTGGAGCGCGACGGCGACACGGTCGTCTTCCGCCTCACCATGCACCCCGACGAGGACGGCCAGGTCTGGAGCTGGGTGTCGAAGCGCACCAGCTTCCGCGAGACCCGCACCGTGCGCGCCGAGCGCGTGGAGACCGGGCCGTTCGAGTTCATGACCATCTTTTGGGAGTACACCGAGGAGCCCGGCGGCGGGGTGCGGATGCGCTGGGTGCAGGACTTCCACATGAAGCCCGCCGCGCCGGTGGACGACGAGCAGATGACCGCCCATCTCAACCGCAACACCAAGGTTCAGATGGACCTCATCAAGCAGAAGGTCGAAGCCGCGGCGCCCGCCGTGGCCCGGTGAGGGAGCGGCCTCTCGTGCTCACCGTCCTCGCCCCGCTGCTCCTGCTGCTCAACGGCCTCGCGGCCGGAGTGATGCTCGGCACCCAGCTCGGCGGCTTCCCCTACATGGCCTCGCTGCCGGTCGACCGCTACGTGTACGCCCACGCCTTCCTCGGACAGCGCTACGACCCCACCATGCCCGTCTGCCTGCTCGGCACGGTCGTCCTCGACGTGGTCCTCGCCGCGGGTGCGCCCCACCCGGCCGCGCAGGCGCTGTTCGCCGTGGCCGCCCTGCTCACGGCGACCACCCCGGTCATCGCGATCGTCAAGAACGCGCCGGTCAACCGCTGGATGCGCACGCTCGACCCGGACAACCTGCCCGCCGACTTCCGGGACCCGCGCCCCGAGTGGGGCGCCTGGAACAGCCGGCGCAGCTGGATCACCATCGCCGCCCTCGCCGTCAACTGCACGGCGCTCGGCTTCCTGCTCTGAACCTAACCACCCGCGCTCTGACCTCTGCTCCGAAAGGGAACACCCCATGGACCTCGAACTGCGAGGCAAGAAGGCCCTGGTCACCGGCGGCACCCGCGGTGTCGGCCGGGGCGTCGTGCTGGCCCTCGCCCGGGCCGGCGTCGACGTCATCACCTGCTACCAGCACCCCAGCGAGTTCGTCAGCAGCCTGGAGGAGGAGCTGAAGGAGACCGGCGGCAACCACCATGTGCTGCGCGCCGACCTCTCGCGGCCCGAGGAGATCGCCGGCCTGCTCACCCGGGTCCGCGAACTGCACGGCGACCGCCTCGACCTGCTCGTCAACAACGCGGGCGCGATCAGCCACATCCCGTACGCCGACCTGTCCCTGGAGGAGTGGCAGCGGATCATCGCCACCAACCTCACCGGCGCCCACCTGGTCATCCAGTACGCGCTGCCGCTGCTCGGCGAGGGCTCCTCGGTGATCTCCATCGGCTCCCGGGCCGTCGACGCCGGCATACCGCTGCGCTCGCACTACACCGCGACCAAGGCCGCCCTCGTCGGCCTGAACCGCTCGCTGGCCAAGGAGTTCGGCGGCAAGGGCATCCGCTTCAACGTCGTCGCCCTCGGCGTCATCGAGACCGAGAACTTCCACGCCATGCCCCAGGACCAGAAGAACCTGATGACCGAGCGCTACGGCGCCAAGACCGCCCTCGGCCGGCTCGGCAAGCCCGACGAGGTCGCGGGCGCCGTCCTGTGGCTGGCCAGCGACCTGTCCCGGTACGTCACCGGCAACACCATCGGCGTCGACGGGGGGATCTCCTGATGGCCTTCCGAGTGATGCTGCGCCTGGAGATCGAGCCGGGCAAGGACGCGGAGTTCGAGCAGGCGTGGCTGGCCGGCACCGACGCGGTCACCGGCCACCCCGCCAACCTCGGCCAGTCGCTGGCCCGCGAGCCGGACGGCACGTACGTCATCATCAGCGACTGGGTCGACGAGCCGCGCTTCCGCGAGTTCGAGGACAGCCCCGGCCACCTCGAACACCGCGCCACCCTGCACCCGTTCCGCAAGGGCGGCTCGTTCCACGTCATGGAGGTCCAGCACGCCGTCCGGGGCAGGGCGGCCGCCGATGCCCGGTGAGGTGCGGGTGCTGGTGTACCAGGCGGCCGTCGACGCCGACCAGCTGGACGCGGTCCGTATTGCCTACCACCAGGTGAGCAGGCGGCTCGCGAAGGTGCCCGGGATGCTCGGCAACGAACTGCTGCGCAGCCCGCTGGACCCCACCGCGCTGGCCGTGATGAGCCGCTGGGAGTCGCTGGACGCCTTCCGCGCCTGGGAGGCGGGCGCCGAGCACCGCGAGGACACCGCACCGCTGCGGCCCTACCGCGACACCCGCACCGCCGCCCCGTTCGCCGTCTACGAGGTCGACGCCGCCTACTGAGCGCCCGCCCGCGCACGGCACAGCGGCGCGCACCGCACCGCGCACCACACCGAGAAGAGAAGAGAACCCAACCATGACCACCAAACCCCAGCTGGCCTTCATCGGCCTGGGCAACATGGGCGGGGGCATGGCCCGGCGGCTGCTGGACACCGGGCACGCGCTCACCGTCTACAACCGGACCGCGAGCAAGGCCGCCCCGCTCGTCGAGGCCGGCGCCCGGCTCGCCGACGCCCCCGAGCGCGCGGCGGCCGGACACGACGTGGTCCTGCTCAGCCTCAGCGACGAGAAGGCCGTCGAGGAGGTGCTGTTCGGCCGGGTCGTGCCGGTCCTCAGGCCCGGCGCCGTCGTCGTCGACACCTCCACCGTCTCGCCCGGCTACGCCCGGCAGGCCGCCGACCGGCTGGCCGCGGCCGGTGTGCGCCGCGTGGAGGCCTGCGTCGTCGGCAATCCGCTGCAGGCCCGCAAGGGCGAACTGCGCGTGTACGTCGCCGGGGACCCGGCCGACCTGTACCAGGCCCGGCCCGTGCTGGAGGCGATCGGCAGCGAGGTCACGCACGTCGGCGCGCCCGGCACCGCCGCCAGCCTGAAGCTCATCCTCAACCTGCTGCTCGGCGCACAGGTCGCCTCCCTCTCCGAGGCCGTGGCCTACGGCACCGCCGCCGGCCTGGACCGCGAACAGCTGATCAGCGTGGTCTCGGCGAGCGGGTTCAGCTCGATGGTGATGCGGTTTCGCGCTGACCTGATGCTCAAGCAGGCCTACGAACCCGCCTTCTTCCGCTCGCAGTTGATGGAGAAGGACATCCGGCTCGCCCTGGAGGCCGCCACCCAGCACGGCACCGCGATGCCGGTGCTGGCCGAGGTGCGCGAGCGGTTCGCCGCGGTGGTGGCGGCGGGCGACGGCGACAAGGACGCCTCCGTGCTCGTGGAGCACAGGCCGCAGCAGCAGCCGTAGCAGCAGTCGAAGGGATGTGACGCAGTGAGCGGTACAGGCCGGAGCGCGCTCCGGAACACGGATGTCCTGGTGACCGGCTCGGGGCCGGCCGGGCTGGCGACGGCTCTGTTCCTCGCCCGACAAGGAGTGGACTGCTACCTGCTGGGCGGCCGGCGGGAGCGGCTCCGGCCGCCGCGCATCCTCGGCGTCCACCCCCGGGCCATGGAACTGCTGCGCTCCCTCGGGGTGGAGCGGGAGGTACGGGACCTGCCGTCGGCGCGGGCCCTGAAGGACAACTCCGGCATCATCGCCGTGGAGTCGCTGGCCGGACACGAACTGGGCGTCCTGGACGCCAAGTACGTCGTCGACGTCGACACCGACCTGAGCAGCCTGTCGCCCACCAGCTGGTGCCTGTGCGAGGAGGGCGAGCTGGAACAGGCCCTGCGGGAGCGGGCCGAACGGCTGGGCGTACGGATGCGGCCCGACGCCGAACTGGTCTCCTTCGAACGGGACGGCTGGGGCGACGACGGGATCTCGGCGGTGGTCCGCGACCGGGACACCGGCGACGAACACCGGATCCGGGCCTGCTGTCTGGTCGACGCGGGCGGCACCGGCGGCACCGTGCGCGAGCAGCTGGACATCGGCTTCGACGGCCGCACCCTCGGCCACTTCGTCACCGTCCGCTTCACCGCCGACCTCACCGGCCAGCTGCGGGGCCGCCGCTTCATCATGGCCCACGTCGACAACCCCGACGTACGCGGCTCGTTGATGCCGCTGGACAACCGCGCCGACTGGCTGCTGCATCTGCGCCACGACCCGGAGCAGGAACCCGCCGCCCGGTTCACCGAGGAGCGCTGCGCCGATCTGGTACGGGCGGCCACCGGCCTCGCGGACCTCGAACCGCGCATCGAGAGCGTCAGCACCTGGAGCGGGGAGGCGAGGGTCGCCGACCGGTTCCGGGAGGGCCAGGTGTTCCTCGTCGGGGACGCGGCCCATGTGATGCCGCCCAGCGGCGGCTTCGACGCCGGCACCGGCATCATCGACGCCCACAACCTCGCCTGGAAGCTCGTCGCCGTGCTGGACGGCTGGGCCCATCCCGACCTCCTCGACTCCTACGACGAGGAGCGGCGCCCGGTGTGCGCGGCCACCGTCGAACAGGCGGTGCTGCGGGCCAAGGACCGCGCCCGGCTGCTGGCCGCCTACCCCGACCCCGCCGACCCCGAGCTGGTCCAGGACCCGCTGGTGTGGCTCGCCGCCCGCTACCGATCGATGGCGGTGATGCCCTGGGACGAGGGCATCCTGCCCGGCTACGGGCCCTGGGCCGCCGAGAACGACGGCCGGCCCGGCAGCCGCGCCCCGCATCTGCGGCTGCGCCACGGCGGGTCCGAGATCTCCGTGCACGACCTGTTCGGCCGCTCCATGGTGCTGCTCACCGGCCCCGACAACCGCCCCTGGAAGGAGGCCGCCCGCTCGGTCTCCGCCGAACTGGGCACCCCCGTCCAGGTCTACGGCGTCGGCACCGACCTGGAGGACCTCGACGACCGCTGGCCCGAGCTGTACGGCGTCACCGCGCAGGGCGCCGTCCTGGTCCGGCCCGACGGGGTGGTCGCCTGGCGCTGCACCGAGGCGCCGATCTTCACCCGCACCGTGCTGCGCGCCATGACCAAGCGGCTGCTCCGGTTGGACGGGCCGCCCGCCGAGAAGGAGACCCGGTGACCGACACCCCCGAGCCGCTGCGGGTGATCCTCCGCATGGAGGTCCACCCCGAGATGACCGCCGACTTCGAACGGACCTGGCTGTCCATCGGGCGCAGCATCGCCCAGGAACCCGCCAACCGCGGCCAGACCCTCGTCAGGTCCACCGAGGAGGAGGCGGTGTACTACGTCATCACCGACTGGGCCGACGAGCCCGCCTTCCGCGCCTTCGAGGTCAGCCACCGCCACACCCTGCACCGGCAGCGGCTCAAGCCCTACCGGCGTAGCGGCGACATGGCCGTCACCGAGGTCGTGCACCGGCTCGAGCCGGCGTCGAGCAGCGCTCAGCCGGCCTGACCGAGGGTGGGGTCACCGAGACCCGACCCGAGGACCTCTCCATGACGCCAGCACTCCGCCTCCCGCGCCGACGGTTCGTCCTCGGCGCGGGAGGCGTCGCCGTGGCCGCGGGCGCAGGCTGGGGCGCCACGTTCCTGACCGCGTACCAGAGCCGCAAACGCAGCAACGTGGGACAGCTGTCCTTCCGCAACCGCCTCCGCGTCCCCGGCCTCCTCGACCCGAGGCCCTCCGCCGACGGCAGCCGGCACTACACCCTCACCCTCGCCGCCGGCACCAGCCACCTCCTGCCCGGGAAGCGCACCCCCACCTGGGGCGCCAACGGCCCCTACCTCGCGCCCACGCTGCGGGCCCGGCGCGGCGACCGCGTCGCCGTCACCGTGCGCAACCGCCTCCCCGAGGCCACCACCCTGCACTGGCACGGCATGCTGCTGCCCGCCGCGATGGACGGCGGCCCGCACCAGATGATCGACCCCGGCGCCGACTGGCACCCCGCCTGGACGGTCCACCAGCCCGCCGCCACCCTCTGGTACCACCCGCACCCGCACGGCTCGACCGGCACCCACGTCTACCGCGGCGTCGCCGGAATGATCATCCTCGACGACGAGCACTCCCGGCGCGCCGAACTGCCCGCCGAGTACGGCGTGGACGACGTCCCCCTGGTCATCCAGGACAAGAACTTCCACGGCGACGGCACCCTCGACTTCACCGAGACCAAACTCGCCGAGTCCGTCGCCGGCGTCGACAACCTGGGCGTCCTCGGCGACACCATCCTCGTCAACGGCACCTACGACCCGTACTTCACCGTCACCACCCGGCGAGTGCGGCTGCGGCTGCTCAACGGCTCCAACGCCCGCGTGTACTGGCTCGGCCTCACCGACGGTCGCACCTTCCACCAGGTCGCCACCGACGCCGGACTCCTCACCCGGCCCCGCGCCCTGGACCGGCTGCTGCTCGCACCCGGCGAACGCGCCGAGATCGTCGTGGAGTTCGAGCCCGGCGAGGAGACCGTGCTGCGCAGCTTCGAGCCCGCGCTCGACCTCGGCTTCCCCACCGAACGCTTCATGGGCGGCGACGACACCTTCGACATCATCGCCCTGCGCGCCGCCCGCCGACTGCGCCCCTCACCCCCGCTGCCCACCCGCCTCGACGGCGCCGCAGCTCCGATCGAGGCACCGGCCGGTGCCCGGCGCAGGCACTTCGAGTTCACCGGCCTGCAGATCAACCACCAGACGATGGAGATGACCCGCGTCGACGAGGTCGTGCCCGCCGGCGCCACCGAGATCTGGGAGATCGAACGCGGCGACGAGTGGGTGCACGTCTTCCACGTCCACGGCGCCGTCTTCCACCTCCTCGACATCAACGGCAAACAGCCGCCGGCCTACACCCGCGGCCCCAAGGACACCGTCTACCTGCACGAGTTCGGCACCCACCGGCTCGCCGTGCGGTTCGACACCCTCACCGACCCGATGACGCCGTACATGTACCACTGCCACGTCCTGCGCCACGAGGACCAGGGAATGATGGGCCAGTTCACCGTCGTACGGCCCGGCACCGAGGCGAGCGCGCCGCGCACCCTGTACGGCAACGGGGGCGGGGCCGGGGGGAACGGGGACGCCACGCACCACCACTGACCACCGCTGAGCCCCGTCGGGTTGAGGGACCCGGAGGGAGCGGGGTGCGGGAAAGGACGAGGGCTCCGGGACGACACCGTCCCGGAGCCCTCGTCCGTCACCCGCCGCTCACAGCACCAGCCGGATCCCGTACCGGCGCAGCCACGTGTTCAGCTGCAGCGGCAGCTCCACATTGGCCCGCCGGGCCCAGCGGTTGAGCCCCTCCGGGTCCTTCAGCGTCGCCCGCACCGCGGCCACGTCCAGCAACGGCAGCACCGGAGCCTGCGGATCGTCCAGCAGCGCCTGCATCTCCGCGCGCAGCGCCTGCTCGTAGCCCGGATCGAGGGTGACGGGGTACGGCGTCTTGCGCCGCTCGATCACACTCTGCGGCAGCACATGCCGTACGGCCGCGCGCAGCAGGCTCTTCTCCCGGCCGTCGAAGTTCTGCAGCTCCCAGGGCAGGTTGTAGGCGTACTGCACCAGCCGGTGGTCGCAGTACGGCATCCGCACCTCCAGGCCCACCGCCTTGAACAGCCGCTCGGTGTGCCCGTTCTGGTTCTCCATGAAGTTGGTCAGATGCACCCAGCACAGCTCCCGCATGTGCCGCTCCTGCTCCGACATGCCCGGCAGATGCGGGGCCTCGGCGACCGACTCGCGGTAGCGCTGGGCCGCGTAGTCCAGCGGGGCCAGGTCCTTCAGCAGCGACTCGTCGAACAGACCGCAGCCCAGGCCCTTGGCGTCGTCGCGCACCACCCCGCGCGCCACCCACGGGAAGGTGTCCATCCGCGACTCGACCGGGTCCCGGTTCCAGGCCACCCCGTGGAACAGCGAGTCGGCGGCCTCACCGGTGAGCACCACCTTCGTGTCGTGCTCGCCCACCGCGCGGGCCAGCAGATACAGCGAGGTGTTCATGTCTCCCAGCGGCGTCGGGTAGTCCTTGGCGCGCAGCACCTGCCAGCGCGCCACCTCGTCGCTGAGCTCCGCCGGGTCCAGGACCACCCCGGTGTGGTCGGTGTCCAGGTGCCGCACCACGTCGGCCGCGTACGGGGCGTCCGGGGACTGCCGGGTGTCGGTGGCCTGGAAGTTCTCCGAGTGCCGGGCGAAGTCCACGGTGAACGTACGGATCCGCCGCCCGGTCCGCGCCAGCTCCTGGCCGGCGAGCCCCACCACGCCGCTGGAGTCCAGACCGCCCGACAGCAGCGAACCCACCGGCGCCTCGGTGCGCAGATTGCGCTCGATGCTCTCCTCCAGCAGCCCGCGAATGGTGTCGACGGTGGTGTCGAGGTCGTCGGTGTGCTCGGCCGCGTCCACCCCCCAGTACCGCGTGCGCCGAGTGCCGCCCGCGCTCACCACCAGGTGGTGCCCGGCGCGCAGCCGGTGCATCCCGCGGAACGGCGCCACGTGCGGCGTACCGGAGTAGGTGAAGATCTCCTGCAGCCCCTCCGCGTCCACCTCCGGCTGCACCTGCGGATGCGCCAGGATCGCCTTCGCCTCCGAGCCGAACACCAGCCCGGTCGCGGTCGGGTAGTACAGCAGCGGCTCCACACCGAGCCGGTCGCGCACCAGGAACAGCTCCTCGCGGCGCGCGTCCCACACCACACCGGCGAAGGTGCCCTCCAGCCGCTGCGCGGCCCCGGCCCCCCACTCCAGATAGGCGTGCAGCAGCGTCTCGGTGTCGCCGCCGTACCGGAAGCGGTGGCCGCGCCGCGACAATGTGCCGCGCAGTTCCTCGTGGTTGAGGATCGAGCCGCTGTGCGCGGCCACCGCCACGACCCGTCCGTCGTGCTCCAGGGCGACGGGCTGCCGCCCGCCGCCCGCCAGGTCGAACACCGCGAGATGCCGGTGGCCCAGGGCGGCGTGCGGACTGGTCCACACGCCTTCGCCGTCGGGGCCGCGCAGGGCCATCGTCGCCGCCATGGCCAGGACGGTGCCGCGTTCCCGGGTCAGATCCCGGGACCAGTCCACCCAGCCGGTGATTCCAGACATGCTCTCTCCCTCGTCGTGTCGCGGAGTGCGGCGGGGCCGGTCACCGCGCCAGCAGCGCCTTGAGTACGTCGTCGAGTACGGCCCCGGGCTCGTCCCGCGCGGCGGGGGAGCGCCAGGCCACCACCCCGTCGGGGCGCACCAGCACCGCGCCGTCCGCGCCCACGCCGTACGCCTCGGCCCAGCCGCCCGACGGGTCGCGCAGTTCGTCACCGATCCGCAGGACGTCGAGCGTGACGCCCGCACGGTCCGCCGCGGTCCGGGCGGCGTCCGCCCAGGACCCGGCCTCCGGCCCGGTTAGCAGCACTGGCGCCCGGCCGAACAGGTCCAGTGCGGAGACCTCTTGACCGTCCCGGAGCAGCACGAGGTGCGGGGCACGGGTGCCGGGCAGCCCGCGCGGGTCGCCGTTCCACACACCGTCCGGGGCGCGGTCGCCGGGCGTCGGCAGGACCGCGCCGGAGCGGTACTGCCAGCCGAACCAGATCTCGGTGTCGGCGTGGATCGCAGGGTTCGCGGGCGCGGGCTCCTTCGCCGCGAGCCGCGGACGGTCCTGGGACCGCAGCACCGCCTGCTCGACGGTGGCCGCGCACACCGGCCGCCGCTCGGCGTCATAGCTGTCCAGCAACCCGGCGCCGGCCTCGCCGCGCAGCACCGCCGCCAGCTTCCACGCCAGGTTGTGCGCGTCCTGCACCCCGGTGTTGGAGCCGAACGCCCCGCTGGGCGGCATCACATGGGCGGCGTCACCCACCAGGAACACCCGGCCCGCGCCGAAGGAGGTCGCGGTCCGCCCGGCGGCCTCCCAGGGGATCGCGCCGAGGACCTTCACCTCCAGCTCCGGCACCCCGGCCGCGGCCCGCACCAGCTCCCGGCACCGCTCGTCCGTGAAGGAGGCGACGTCCTCCGTGGCCGGGTCGAACACCGCGTGCAGCAGCCAGCGCCGCGCGTTGTCCAGCGGCATCAGCGCACCGCGCACCACGTCGTTGAACGTGTAGCACATGATGAACCGGCGCTCGCCCAGCTCCTCGGCGAGGTCCGCCTCGAAGTGGATGTTGAGGAAGTGCCCGGTGGTGCCCGGCCCCTCCACCCCGATGCCGAGCGCCTCCCGCACCGGACTCGCCGGCCCGTCCGCGCCGACCAGATAGTCGGCGGTCACCGTGCGCACCTCACCGCTCTCCCGGTCCCGCAGCCGGGCCGTGACACCGTCCGCGCCCTGCTCGAAGGACTCCAGCTCGGTGAAGTACGAGAACCGGGCGCCGAGTTCCTCCGCGCGCCGCCGGACCACCGGTTCGAACTCGTCCTGGTGGCACAGGCACCAGCCGCTCGGCGACAGGGCGCTCAGATCGGTGCGTACGTCCATGAAGTACTGCTCGTGCAGGGCACCCAGCTGGTGCCCGGCCAGCGACTGGGCCGCCAGCACCCCGGTGTTGCGGGCGAGGGCACGGGCCGACTCGGTGGCCCGCACCTCCTCCTCCAGCCCGACCGAGCGCATCAGCTCCATCGCGCGCGGGTTGATGCCCCGCGCACGCGGGTGCGGCGAGATGCCCCGGTGACGCTCCACCACCAGACAGGGCACCTGGTGCCAGGACAGGAACAGGGCGGTGCACAGGCCGGCCAGTCCCGCGCCAGCCACCAGCACCGGAACGTGCTGCTGCTTGTCGGACACGTGCTTCCTCCTCCGAACGGACCTGCGGCTCAGGGTGGGCGCCCCGGGTCGGGGCACGATGGAGGAAGGCTGGACCCGGTACGGGCCGGTCAGTAGCGGTAGTGGTCGGGCTTGTAGGGGCCTTCGACGTCGACGCCGATGTAGGCGGCCTGCTCGGGGCGCAGCGTGGTGAGCTTGACGCCGAGGGCGTCAAGGTGGAGGCGGGCCACCTTCTCGTCGAGGTGCTTGGGCAGCGTGTACACGCCGGTCGGGTACTCGTCCGGCTTGGTGAACAGCTCGATCTGGGCCAGGGTCTGGTCCGCGAAGGAGTTGGACATCACGAACGAGGGATGGCCGGTGGCGTTGCCCAGGTTCAGCAGACGGCCCTCGGACAGCACGATGATGACCTTGCCGTCGGGGAAGGTCCAGGTGTGCACCTGCGGCTTGACCTCGTCCTTGACGATGCCGGGCACCTTCGCCAGGCCGGCCATGTCGATCTCGTTGTCGAAGTGGCCGATGTTCCCCACGATGGCCTGGTGCTTCATCCTGGCCATGTCACCGGCCATGATGATGTCCTTGTTGCCGGTGGTGGTGATGAAGATGTCGGC
>NZ_JBSFDB010000051.1:0-54343 GCF_053593695.1 Streptomyces sp. NPDC002144 | reverse complement strand
TCGTCATGGAGGCGCTGGTCGGCCGCCTGCCCGGCGCCGAGGACTTCCTCACCGGAGGCGCTCCGTGGTGGTTCGGCTTTCACGCCGTTCCGGGATTCGCGGAAACCGTGGTGGAAGGCAATGAGGCCGCCTACATCGACTGGTTCCTCAATGCCGGCACCCTTGGCTCCGGCGTGCCTGCGCAGGCGCGGGATGCATTCGTCGCCGCCTACACCGGACGCGAAGCCCTGCGCTGCGCGTTCGCGTACTACCGGGCCCTGCCCGAAACCGCCACGCAGATCGAGCAGGCCGTCTCCGCTACACGGCTGACGATGCCCACGATGACCATCGGCTCACACCCCGTCGGAAGGGCATTGGAACGCCAGCTCTGTCCGATCGCTGACGACTTCACCGGTCATCTCCTGGAAGACTGTGGCCATATCATCCCCCTGCACCGCCCCGACGCCCTTCTCCAGCTTCTTCGCCCTTTCCTGGACGGTCACCAGACTGAGTAGACGCCCGTGCACAACTGGCCGGAGCGTGACCCTCACACAGGCCGCGCGCCGGCACGACCACGGCATCGTTGTACGCCGCTCGTTCGCCGCAGCACCGTGGTAGACCCATCCGCTCCCACGACCCGCCCTCGGCTTCTCACGGCCTGCGTTGCCTTAGACGCCATCTCATTTGGCTGGGTAAGCTGCCGGTCGTGGCAGGGATCGTTGAGCGGCTGGTGCCGGACGAGTTGTGGGAGATGTTCCAGCGAGTGGTGCCGGAGGCGCCTTCGCGGCCTCAGGGGGGTGGCCGACGTCGGCACGGCGACCGCGAAGTGCTGGCCGCAATTGTGTTCGTGGCGACCTCGGGCTGCACGTGGCAGCAGTTGCCGTCCGCTTCGTTCGGGCCGTCGGGCGCGACGGCCCACCGGCGATTCACCGAGTGGACCAAGGCCCGCGTGTGGGCAAAACTCCACCGCCTGGTCCTCGACGAACTCGGCTCCCGCGGCGAGTTGGACTGGTCCCGCTGCGCGATCGACTCGGTGAACATGCGGGCCTTGAAAAGGGGGAGCTGACAGGCCCGAATCCTGTCGATCGAGGCAAGTACGGCTCAAAGATCCACCTGATCACCGATCGGACCGGTCTGCCCCTGTCCGTCGGGATCTCCGGGGCGAACCTGCACGACAGCCAGGCGCTGATCCCGCTCGTGAAGGGGATACCGCCGATCCGCTCGCGGCGCGGACGCCGGCGGCGCAGACCGGCAAAGCTCCACGCCGACAAGGGATACGACTACGACCACCTGCGGCGATGGTTACGCGGGCGCGGCATCCGGCACCGTATCGCCCGCAAAGGCATCGAGTCCTCGACCCGACTGGGCCGCCACCGCTGGACCATCGAACGCACGATGTCCCGGCTCGCCGGATGCCGCAGACTGCACCGCCGCTACGAGCGCAAAGCCGAACACTTCCTGGCCTTCACCAGCACCGCCTGCACCCTCATCTGCTACCGCAGACTCACCAAATGAGATGAAGTCTAAGGTTCCCGCCCACCCAGGCACCCCTTCCCACGGAATTACCATCACCTTGTCCAAGAGCGTGGGGTCGCGTGGCAGGATCGCGCCCTGGCCCAACTGGCATGGCAGGGGGATCTGTCGACAGGCATCACGAATTCCCGCATTTCCTGACGAGATGTCAATTTGCGTATTTGACAGGCGAGTTGACGAATCCATGGTCGTGGTGCACGTCACCTCGGGCGGGGTGGAGATGTGAAACCTCTTCATGGCATGCTCGCATCAGTTACTCCTCGGTAACCTCACTGCCTCCCCTCAGGACTGATCTTGCGCATTCGCAAGCGGCCCCTGCGCGCCCTCCTGCCCGCGCTCGCCGCCTCCGCCCTGTTCCTCTCCGCCGGCTGCTCCTCCGGCCCAGGCACCCACACCTCCGCCGCCGAACGGATCCCGGCCGCCGACACCTCCGCAACCGCGCACAGGGACCAACCGCTCACCGTGGCCGCCGCCCCCGCGGCGGCAGCCACCTCGACCGCCGTGGCACGTCCCGGCACGGCAGGCGGGAAGGCCCGCAAAACCTCGCTCACGGTCAAGTCGTACGACAGCCGCACCAGACGGGCCGTCATATCCCATGTGAGCAAGGCGAATACATCACCGCCTCCGACCGCGACGCCCGGTGGCAACACCCCCGGCAATGCCGCCGTCGGCGATGTCATCGCCAGCGCCCCCGCACCCGGTGCCCCGGACGGGCTTCTCGCCAAGGTCACCAAGGTGATCGACGAGACGGCCGACGGCACCGAGGTGCAGACCGCGCCGACGACCCTGGACAAGCTGTTCGGCGACAGCGAGGCGAAGGGCACCGTCCCCGTCGACCCCGCCTCCTTCGACGTCGAGCGCCTGCTACCCGACGTGAAGGTCTCCTGGGCGAAGACGGGAGACATCCACTCCGGCCCCGAGGGGACGAAGGTCCCGCTCGGCAGCCTGCGGGTCGATGTCGCCACGAAGGTCGCGACGGCCGAGGGCGCACCCGCCTCGGCGGAAGCTTCCGTGTCCGGGTTCGTCCAGGTCGCACCTGAGGTGGACTTCTCCTACGGCGGTGGCGCTTCGACTGCATCGACCGGGTCGGCGCCGGGAGCGGCGTCCCTCGGCGTCACCGGTGCCTGGTCCTCGCAGTGGGCGCTCAAGGGGCGCGTCGCCGCCTCCGCGAAGCCGATCCGGCTGCCGTTCGCGAAGCTGCACGCCGACCCCGTGCTCCAGGTGGGCCCGATTCCCGTCGTGGTGAATCTCGATCTGACCTGCTATTTCCAGGTTAGTGCGGACGGCAGCGTCACCGTCGGCGTCGAGCAGAACGTCAACGGCGACTTCAAGGCGGGCGGCATCTTCAGCCCGGGCAAGGGCTGGACACCGGTCAGTGAATCGCACATGGCGAGCACTCCGATCGGTGCGTCCGTCACGGCCGCAGGAAGTGTGAAGGCGATCCTCGGCGCACAGGCCAGCGTCGGCCTGTACGGGACCGTGGGCGTCACCGCCGACCTGGCCCCCTACCTGCGAGTCGACGCCGCAGGCACCGTTGCCGGCACCATCCCGGCCGGCTCTGGCACCAAGCCCGGCATCGCATCGACCGGCGCCTGGACGCTCTACGGTGGCGTCGACCTGAGCGGCTCCCTGGTGCTGCAGCTGTCCATCTTCGGCACCCCGGTCTTCCAATACCCCATCCCCCTGGGCGCGTTGCACCGGGAGTGGAAGCTGGCGGACGGCAAGGCGTAGGGACGAACTCCCCGTACCCGGCCGCGCCCGACCCGCCCCGGCAGGAGCAGGGCGGGCACGGCGCTCGCCCCGTTGGGCGCACTGCACAGTCAGCTGCCGACACCAGGGCGCTGTGACGGCTTCTCGTCACTGAGAACTCTCGCCTACATCGGTGCGACCGCAGCCAGGCTGCGACAGGCAGTCGGACGTTTTCAGTCCCGTGCTGCGCCAGATCTACGGGGCGTCCGAGAGCGGCCTGGTCGCCGACCTCTGCGGCAGGAACACGACTTGACACGCCGGAGTCCCTGGCCGGCTGCGGGCGCCAGTGTCTCGGAGCAGAGGTGAGCTGCGGGACGGAGACGGCAGGGCTGGGCCGGTCGGGCAGGTTGGTGAACTGTACGGGCGCAGCGGCACCGTTGAGGATGGCTACTGGAACGTCCCTGAGCGCACAGCCGAGGTTGTGGACCTCCGTAGATGGTTCCGCTGCGCTGACCAACCTGGCTGCGCAGGGACCCGGCAAGGCTGTCTTGCTGCGCCGTTGACGGACCTGCAGGTGACGAAATTTACGGCGTGCTGGGCGAGTCTGTGAGATGCAGATGTGGTGCTGGCGGCAGCGGCGTAGGCGCTTCCGTCTGTGGTGCGGCGCGGAACGCCTCGATTACGTAGGCGGCGAAGCGGCGGGAGGCCGCGGCCCGGGCGGCACGGGGCGTGCTTTGGAGGCCCCGGTGGGCCATGAGCATGAGGACCAGGTCGTCGACGACGAAGCCCGGGTGCAGCTGGCCGGTCTCCTGGGCGCGGCGTGCCAGTTCTCCGACCGCGCGCAGAGTGCGCTCTTGGTCGGCGGTGAAGTCCATGGCCTCGGGGAAGGCCGTCATGAAGGCGTCGGCGAATCCCCGGCTGTGCGCGTGGAGTTCGCAGATCCGCTCGATCAGGCTCCGGAATCCGTGCCACGGGTCCGGGTCCGTTAGGGCGTCGCGGACGGCGGCGTGGCAGGCCCGCCGCTGCTCGGCGAAGGTCTCCGCGATCAGTACCTGTTTGGCCGGGAAGTGCCGGTACAGGGTGGCGGGGCCGACGCCTGCGTGCCGGGCGACCTCGCGCATGGGCGCGCTCAGGCCCTCTTCGCCGAACACCGCGCGGGCGGCGTCCAGGATGCGGGCCCGGTTGTCGCGGGCGTCGGAACGCACGGTCTGAGGCAAACGGCTGGTCATCGTTTCTCACTTTAGCCAAGCGGACGGGGGCGTCCGTTACGGTCCGATGGCGGTGCTGCCGCCCCGTCCCGGCACTTCGCCGGTGATGCCCCGGCCGTGGGGGTCGGCTCGACGCTACGGCCGTAGGAGCTGCGATCCGTCCTTCCAACGACCCGAGGAGCCGATATGAAAGCCGCCGTGATCAGTACGTTCGGAGACCCCGATGGCCTTGAGATCGTCGATGTGCCCGTGCCCGTTCCTGCCCCGGGGCAGGTGCGGATCGCCACGGAGGCGATCGGGGTAGGCGGCGTGGACGCCGTGATCCGCCGGGGAACGCTTGCCGCCTACGGCTTCCGGGAGGGCCATATCCTCGGCAGCGAGGTCGCGGGAAAGGTCACCGAGGTGGGAGGGGGCGTGGACGCCTCGTGGATCGGGCGGCGGGTGTGGGCGTTCACCGGCCTGTCCGGTGGGTATGCCGAGCAGGCCGTCGCCTTGATCGAGGACGTCCTTCCGCTGCCCGACGGTCTGAGCGGCGCTGACGCGGTGACCCTCGGCGGCTCCGGCGTGGTCGCCCACTTCGCCCTGGACCGGGCCCGTTTCACGCCTGGCGAGACGGTGCTCGTGCGCGGTGCTGCGGGCAGCATCGGGATTACGGCGGTCCAGCTCGCAGCCAGGGGCGGTGCGAGCGCGGTGGCGGTTACTACCTCGTCGGTGGAGCGTGGCGCCCGCCTGCGGGACCTGGGCGCGACCTATGTCCTTGACCGCTCCGGCGAGGGCGGCCCGGACGCACTGGCGGGCTTCGACGTGGTGATCGATGTCGTGGGGGGTCCCCAGCTTCCTCATTTCCTGGACAAGTTGACCTGCAACGGGCGGTACGTGGCTGTCGGTGTGGTCGGTGGGCAGCCACCGGCGGACTTCGGCATGCGGCTGATGGATGCCTTCCGCAGGTCGTTGTCGTTCGCCACTTTCAGCTCTGACGCCGTGCCCGGCCCCGAGCGGCAGGCCGTGCGGTCGTCCCACTTCGCCGATGCTGCGCACGGGGACCTGCGCACAGTCGTGCATGCAGTGCTGCCGCTGGACCAGGCGGTGCTGGCCCACCGTGAGATGGACGCGGGGAAGGTGTTCGGCAGGGTTGTGCTGGCGCCCTGAACGGGCCGGACGGTGTTCGCGGTCCCGGTTAACGAAATGGGACCGCTCAGACCGTGGCTGACGCCCGGCGGCAGTGAAGTCACGCTGGGCACGGGCGTCGTGTGCCCTGTGACCGCTGTCTCATCCGGCATCAGGGTGCGCCGCCGTGCGGGGTCGCCTTCAGAGAAGCTGCGCCCGTAGCGTGGAGGGGTGGCCAGCACTCGGAAATCGGATGACCGTAGGACGCGGATCCGGGAGGTGCGTCGCCGGCTCGCGCAGGAGGGGCCGCCGTGGACTCGGGACCGCGAGGCGGACTTCGAGACCGTCGCAGTGCCCGAAGGTGATTGCGACCGGCTGCGCGACTTGTTGATCTCCGAGGGCGTGCAGACGATTGTTGAGATCGGTCTCGCCTACGCCAGTTCCGCGCTTGCGATCGGCGAAGCGCTGGTCACCGTCGACGCTCCGCGTCCCCGGCACATCATCATCGACCCGTTTCAAGAACGTGACTGGTCCAATGTCGGCTGGGGTCTGCTGTGCTCCGTGGGGCTGGACTCGATCGCCTCGCTCATGACCGCACCTTCGTCGATCGCGCTCCCGCAACTCCTCGCTGAAGGTCTTGTGGCCGACGCGGCGTTCGTGGACGGTAGCCACCGGTTCCATGAAGTCTTCGTAGATTTGTACTTTTTGCGAAAGATAGTCCGACCTGGCGGGCTGATCGTTATGGACGACGCTGGGGTGCCCTCAGTGGAGGCCGCCGTCCGGTACTACGAGCAGAACCTAGGGTGGAGGGTGATTCCCGGCGCCTTTGCCGACGGCACTCGGAGGGCGGTTGCCGCTGATGTCCCGGCCGAGCCGGCGACGCGCTGCAGGGCCATACGCTTGCCTGACTCACCGTTCGAGCCGCCCTTTGAGGCGTTTCACGCCTTCTGACGGCCAGCGTTCAAGCGCTCGTTCAGGGCTTCACGGGAATCAACACGTCGGTTTGGTCTTGGTTGTGTCGGGGTCCAGGAACCTGATGACGTCTTCCCGTGTGCGGAAACGGGCTGTCGTGCCGAGGGTGGCGTGGCAGGAGAGGGAGTACACGGCGGCCGCGGACCAGTGCCAGGAACTCACCGGAAACCGGCTGACCAAGCAGGCATGGGCGCCGGCGCCGAAACTGCTGGAGGCCCAGGCGTGCAGGCTGGCCGACGACGGGGTCCACGAGGTGCACCCCGAAGTGTCCTTCGGCGCCTTGGCCGACGGCGCGCCGCTCAGTTAGGCGAAAAAGACCTGGCGCGGTCAGCACCTGCGCCGCTCCCTGCTCGCCGAGGCCGGGATCCTAATGCCGGACGAGCTCGGTGAGGCGGACCGCGTGCCGGCGGACGACGTCCTCGACGCAGCCGCCGCGGCATGGTCGGCGCACCGGATCGCGCAGGGGGCGGCAGGCCGCATCCCCGAGGTGCCTGAGCTCGATACCGAAGGCCGTGCCGTCGAGACCCGGTTCTCACCCCAGGGCGCTCCCTTGCTCCTCTGCGAGCCGGTCCTTCTCGGCTGACGATCTGCATCGCGGAGCACGATGGTCTTCACACGCTGCTGGCGGAAGGCTGGGGCTGGATCACAGGCGGCGGTGTCCGCGTACTCGTCTGAGTGCACCATCAAGTACGGAGATATGTGCATCGCTCAGTCACGTCGGTGTCCCCGTTCTGCCGCACCTCCGCCCTGCTTGCGGGTCGGCGCGAAGCTGGGGAAAGGGCCAGTGGGCTGGTCGGGCGGGTGTTGTCCGGGGCGGTCATTCGCGTCGGCTGGCGTGGCCGGCGGTGAGGCGGGCCTCGAAGCCGTCGAGGAGGGACTGAAGGCCGAACGCGAAGGTGTTGTCCGGCGCTGCGGTGTACTCGGTGGCGGCCCTGGTGCCGAGGCGTTCGCGCAGGTGCGGGAATTGCATGGCGGTCTCGGTGGCGCGTGTCATGGCGTCGGCCATGAGCTGGTCGGCGTCTGCGCCGTTCTTGCTCAGCCGGCGGTTCAGTGAGACCTGCGCGGCAGGGCCGAGCGCGCTGCCGAGCACGAAGGTGAACACGGAGGCGGCCGCCCGGTCCGCGTCGGCGGCGGCGAAGCCCGCCTTTTCGTAGATGGCGAGGCTGAGGTCGTTGTGCCGGGCCTGGCCGGGTCCGTGAAGGAGGTGGAGCCGGTCCCGTACGACGAGGGGCACGCCCGACAGGTCGTCGGCCGCTACGAGATCGACGCCTTGAACCTAGACATCGCCACCGACGGTACCCGCCTCACCCTGGCGGTCGGGATCAAGCCGGACACCCGTGAGGCGTCGGACGAGGACATGCCACCGGACTACCCGGCCGCGGACATCGGCTTCCTTCCCGGCGACGCGGACGAATACGTCATCACCGAAGGCGGCCTCAAGGGGCAGCGCGGCTACTTCTCCCGCGACGCCGACGGCGCAGTCACAGGCGTCGACCTCGCCGGCCGACTCTTCAACCGGATCACGGAAGCATCCTGATCCAGCGCCGGCAGGGGTGGTCTCGAGCGGCCGCCTCTGCCGGCACCCCGAACCTTCGACAGTCGGCTCATGGACACGACCCGTCAGCGCCACCATGCTGGTGCACTCTCATCCGTACAGGGTGGCGCACATCCACCCGTACGCTGACATGTAGGTCACCACCTTCGCGGTGACCCGCCGCCTACAGCGCCAGCGGGGAATCGAAACCGCCGACTCGCCGGCACCGAACGCTGAGTAACGATCACTCCGGATGCGCCACGGCCTCCTTCTGCAGGTGCACCGCCGCCACCAGGCTCAGTCCCGGCTCCGCCTGACGCAGCGCCTTCACCGCTGCGACCGAGGCGACATCCCCGGTGAAGCCGACGGTGGCCAGCCGGGAGCGGACCCAGCGCGCGCGTACCTCGGCCTCGGTGGCGGCGGCGGTGGACTCGGCGATCGCAACGGCGCGTTCCAGACCCGCGCGTTCCTCGGGCGGGGCATCGGCCAGCGCCTGGCGCAGGACGGCCGCGATCACATCCGCATCGCGCAGTACGAGGGCGGCGTCTTTGGACGGTCCCAGGATTCCCATGCGGATCAGGGTGGTGGCCAGCTGCCCTGGCTGCCAAGCAACTTGAGCGTTTCCAGAGGCTCGGGGCAGGGCGCGCCAGGTCAATTCAGCGGCGGCGCAATGACGGGTCCAACAGCGTGTTCGACGTCGCCCCGTTCCAGACCCGGCGGGGCTGAGACACACGTAAGTGGGGAGCGGCCACAGCGCTCTCAGTACCTGGCCGTCGGCAGTGCGTTCTGGCCCGTGGCAGGAGGCAGAAGGAGCATTCCCTTGTTCAGGTGTCCAAGTCGACAAAGATCTGCGGGTGTTGGGGGAGGAGGACCAAGAGAGCACCGATGGAGGGGCCTCTGAGGGAGAGAGGCGTGTGGCGAAGAAGCAGCGTGGGGTGCGCATCCCGTGGGTGAAGGACTCGCTGGGCAACGAGTACGACCGGTCCGAGATCGACCGTCAGCCGCACCCGCGCTACGTGATGGCCCTCAAGTGCGGCGGGTGCGACCGGCTTGACCCAGTATCAGGCCGACGTGGGACCGAGCCGTTCGAGGAGTCGGGCACACAGCGGATCCGTGTCCGACAGGCCGAGTTCCGCGGTGATGGCCAGGGCTTGGGTCCACGCGGTGCGGGCAGGGTGCGCGCGATCGTCAGCGTCGTAGATGTCGCCGAGGCAGACGAGACCGGTGGCTTCGCTCAGCCGGTCCCCCGACTGGTGGAAAAGGTCGACGGCCTGCTGGTAGCGGTCGACGGCCTCGGCGTGGTCACCGAGCCGGTCGTGAATGTAGCCGAGGCTGTCCTGGATATGCGCCTGTCCGTTGAGGTCACCGGTCTCCTGGGCGAGTTCGAGAGCCTGAAGGCAGTGCTGGAGGGCCTGTTGGTGGTCGCCGAGTTGGGCGAGGATCCAGCCAATGTGGTTGAGAGCAGCGGACTGTCCGGCTCTGTCGACGGCGGCCCGGTGGTGGGCGAGGCTGGCGTGGGCATGGCTGAGCGCCTGCTGATGCCGGCCCTGGTTCTCGGACATCCGGGACAGGTGCTGATGGATGCGGGCCTGCCCGGCCTCGCTGCCGATCTCACCGAACAGTTCCAGCGCCCGCAGGTAGTGGGCGCGCGCGTCTGCGGTACGGTCCAGTCGGTCCTCGGCGAGGCCGAGACCTCGGTGGGCCTCGGCCTGCCCGACGACATCGCCATGGAGCCGGGCTGCGTCCAGCGCGGTGGTATGCGCCGTGACCAGCGCCCGCCAATAGCCGTGCCGGTCGAGATAGGTCGTCAGCGCCGAGGCGAGCTGCCAGGCGTGGCGGTGGAAACCGGCTGCGGGTGCCTGCTCCACGGCGGCGAGCAGGGCAGAACGCTCGGCGGTGAACCAAACCTGTGCATGTTGATGGCTTGACAACTCCTCGGCCTCGGCGCCCGGTTGGGCGGACGGCAGCGGAGCCGGGCTGGGCCGGGGTGTCAAAAGGGCGTCTGCGCGGTGGGCCATGTGCAGGTAGTGGTCGAACAGGCGGTACGCCGCGGCGTGCCGGATGCCGTCGCCGTCGTAGCTGGCAGCCAGCTCGGCGGCGTAGGCGCGCAGCAGGTCGTGGAAGGCGTACCGGCCGACGACGGGTTGTTCGGTGAGCAGATGTCCATGCACCAGTTCGGCGAGCAGTTCACGGGCGCGGGCGGCCGGTACGCCGGCCAGGGCGGCGATGGCCGGGAGCGCGGCGTCGGGACCGGGATGCAGACCCAGTAATCGGAAGAGCCGGGCGGCCTGCGGACTCAGCGCCCGGTACGACCAGGAGAACACCGCCCGCACCTGGCTGCTCGCCTCCCCGCCGTCGAGGGCGTCCAGGCGCCCGTCGGCCTCGCACAGTTCCTTGGCGAGTGCCGCTAGCGGCAGATCGGGTTGAGCGGCGGCCCGGGCAGCGACGATCGCGAGCGCGAGTGGCAAGCCCGCACATCGGCCGATGATCTTTTGTACGGCATCGGGATCGGCCTCCACCCGATCCTCGCCCAGCCGGCGGATCAGCAGTTCTCGGGCCTCACCGGCATTGAGCATGCCGACGTTCAGCAGCTGCGCCCCCTCGGTGGCGGCCAGACCGATCAGGGATCGACGGCTGGTGATCAGCGCCAGACAGCCGGGCGACCCGGGCAGCAGCGGACGTACCTGTTCGGCGCTGCGGGCGTTGTCCAGCACTACCAACATCCGGCGCCCCGCCAGAAGGCTGCGGTACAGCCCGACCTGCGCCTCCAGACCGGCCGGGATCCGGGCCGGCGGCACCCCCAGAGCGTCCAGGAACCCCAGCACCGCTTCCGCCGAGCTCATCACGGACCCGCTGGGAGCGAAGCCACGCAGGTTAACGTACAACTGACCGTCAGGGAAGGATCGTTGGGCCCCCCGCGCCCAGTGCACGGCCAACGCGGTCTTGCCCACCCCTGCCGCGCCCGACACGGCTGTGATCACTACCGCTGACGGCTGGTCCGTCACTGAGAGGAGGACTTTGTCCAACTGGGCGAGCTCCTTGCCCCGCCCGGTGAAGCCGCTTACTCCCATGGGCAGTTGGACGGGCGCAGAGGTAGGCGGGACCGTGGCCCTGACCGGCGCCCCGGGCCCCGGCCGTGCGACCGTCTCGGCTCGGCCTCCGCGCAGAATCGACTCGTGGACCTTCTGCAGCTCTGAGCCGGGGTCCGCTCCCAGTTCCTCGGCGAGCCGCTTGCGGACGTTTGCGTAGGCGTCCAGCGCCTCGGCGCTGCGCCCGGCGGCGTGCAGTGCCCGCATCAGCGCCTCGGTCAGAGGTTCCACCAGCGGATACTGGTCCGCGAGGTCGGTCAGCGGACCGATCACGGCAACGGGATCACTCACGCGTGACTCAAAATTCGCCCAGGCGACGGCGGCGTCGACGTGCTGCCTCCGCCAGGCCTCCCGCACCTGTTCCACCCACTGCCCACCGAGCCCGGCCAGCGGCTCCCCGTGCCACAGCCCAAGGGCTTCGCGCAACAGGGCCGCGCGAGCCTCGTCTGTCCGGCCCGATGCCCGGGACCGGCCGACCCGCTGCCGGAACTGGTGGATGTCCACCTGCTCCGGGCGGGCCTCGAGCAGGTACCCGCCCGATCGGCGCACCAGGCGTAGAGGGGACTGTCCCGACTCCTCGGTCTGCTCGCACAGTCGGCGCAGCCGAGCCACGTGGGCGTGCAGCGCACGCCGCGCCCCGGCCGGCGGATCGACGCCCCACACCCGTCGGATCAGCACGTCCACCGTGACGGGCCGACCGCTGTCCACCGCCAGCGCGGCCAGCACCGTGCGACGCTGCGGCGGGCCGACCTCAGCCGTGCGGCCCCACACCGAGAGCTCCACGGATCCGAGAAGGCGCAGTTCCACCACGAAGCCCCCACCCCTTGTGCTGCTTTTCTTCACCCACTACGCACATTCTCGCGACGGGTGACAACCTTTCGACAACGTTCTCAGCCACACTCGAAATTCACTCTGATACCGCGGACTTCAGTCTGCTGGGACGGAGAGTCCCACGCACACCGGCGCACCGCCCGCCTGACGGCGGTACGAGGAGCCGGTCGCGCGGCTTTGAGGAGGAGAGGGACGTGAACGAACAACGACGAACGACAGCAACAAGTACCGCGCAGTTACCGGCGCATCGGCCGAACCGACCGCACGAGCCGCACGCCGGGCATGCCGCGCCGCATCCGCAGCCTTCACCGGACGCCTCGGACGGCGGCGGGCGAAGCGTCATGGAGGGCGCCGTCGCCCTCCTGTGACCAGCGCCGCGGCGAAGTCAGGGCGCAGCGTTTCCACTTCGAGGGTGCACCGAGCGCCGGCCACCCGTGCTGCGCAGCGCGACCCGATTGGACGGGAAGGTGGTCCTCAAGTGCACGGCACAGGGGCCGGACTTACAACGCCCGGCGAGGTCTGGCAGACGGTCCAGGAAGACGCAGCCACGAGCATGCGTGAACGCGCCGCGCTCGACGACGGTGACAGCTTTGCCCGGGGTTCGGAGGTCCGGTCCGGCACAGTAGACGGCGGTCAGAGCGCCGTACTCGGTGGCAGCAACCAGCCAGTGCACCCTTTGCGCGTCCAGACGGCCCCGAAGAGACCGGCCACCGCCAAGAAAGGCGCAAGAGACTCTGCAGCGGCGTTCCGCCTGCCCGATGCCGGGAAGTCCCTGCGGTGTCATCGCCCTTACCAGCCGGTCCGAGGGCGGTGCGCGGTTGAGGGCCTCGGCTGCCACCAGGTTGACCAGACCGAGCACAGAGCGATTGGAACGCCGTCGAGGCAGACGGTCGTCCAGTCCGCCCTCCCCGTCGACGATCCGGAACCCGATGGTCACCAGCGCGCCCAGCGACACCTGGGGCAGACGTCCCGATCAGGTGCCAGGCGCTAGCGATGGAGCAGGTTGGGGGTGACGTCGACGAGGTCATTGATGCCGGCGTCGGCGAGACGGGTCAGGGCCGGCTGGGCGAAGCGCAGCTGTTGGCGCGCGCTGATCGGGGAGCAAGCCGGCGCTGGCGTGGCAGGTGTGCGGGTGCGGGCGTCGAGCCCGGCGGCAAGCTGCCCGGCCATCGGCCGGGGTGCAGATGCGCGGTGGTGCGGGCGTCGCCCGCAGCTTCGAGCCCGACGCGACGGCTGTCACCTTCACGAACGGCCCCGATGCGGTCCGGCCTGCGCACCATCTCGACAGGGTCGGCGGCCGCCATATCGGCTCCGACTGTGGGCCGCGCAGAGGAGCAGCACATGACATGCATGCAGTCGCACACCAAGATCATTTCGGATCAGCTCGCCCGATCACGGACACGTCGGACCGTAAGGAGGGGCACATATGACCGCGTGGGAAACGCACGGACTGCACGTGCGCGTACTGGGACCGCTGGAAGCCGTCGTGCACGGACGGGCCGTCGATCTCGGTGGCCCTCAACCAAGGGGAGTCCTTGCCCGGCTCGCTGCAGCTCCCGGACGGACGGTGAGTGTGGGGACCCTGGTCGACGAGTTATGGGGTCCGCGTCCTCCGCGGGACGCGCACCGCACGGTGCGCACCTATGTGTCGCGGCTGCGTGCGGCCTTGCGTCTCGTTGGCGGGGCCGACGCGGCGACAGCGCTGGTCACCCGCGCACCAGGCTACGAACTGCATGTGCACCCGGCCTGCATCGACGCCGGACGGTTCGAGCACCTCGTGGCCTCGGGCCAGCAGGCACTGGCGGCGCAGCCTCGGATCTCGTTCGAGTACCTGACTCAGGCGCTCGGGTTGTGGCGAGGCGATGCCTTCGCCGAGTTCGGTCACCTGCCAGGAATCGCCGCGGCAGCGGTCCAACTCGAGCGACGGCGGCTCTCGGCGACGGAGGCCCGGATCGAGTCCGCGCTCGCTCTGGGCCTCGATACGCAGGCCGCCGCCGAACTGGAGATGTTGGTCCAGGCGCATCCCACCCGGGAACTGCTGTGGGGTCAGCTGATGATCGCCTTATACCGTCTGGGACGGCAGGCGGACGCGCTGGGTGCGTACCGCACAGCAAGTGTCCTGCTCAGGGAGGAACACGGAATCGAGCCCTCGCCGGCCCTTGCCGGGGTGCATTCCCGGATCCTCCGGCATGACCCCGCTCTGGGCTGTGCGGAACGCTTCCCTCTGCCGCGGGTGGCCGTGCACGCTGCTCCAGCCTCGTGGTGACGACCGGCCGCACACCCGGGCGCGGGCGCTGCCTCGTTCAGGAAACGACGATGTGCACGAAGGCGTTCACCGAGTTCAGGCACTGGTTGCCGGTGCCGTTGTCGTGCGCGGTGTAGCCGTTGTCGGAATAACCGTCGTCCTCGTAGCCCAGCTTGAGGCTTCCCCCGCGGCCACCGACGACATACTGCCGGCCGACCACGTTAACCAGCCGCTCCAGGTCACCCGTCGCGCCGGGGATGGTGATCAGGCCGTGGTAGAGGTCGGAGTCGGAGGCCGGGTCGACGTACCGTTTCCAGGTCAAACCGCGACCGCCGGTCTGCACACAGCCCCCTGCGTTCACCGTGACGTGATCGCCGGGCAGGAAGGAGAAGGGGTACGTCGTCTCGTGCTCGGTGACGACCGGCTCGCTGATCGTGCAGTCGATCGGAAGTGTCGTGCCGGAGCAGCCGGGACTGTAGATCACATTCGCTGACTTCAACGCCGCGGGAACCCGTCTGACGTCACGGCCCGTGGACTGCCCGTGGTGGTTGCCCCCGCCCACTCCCGCAAGAGCCGGGCCGGCGGGTGCGGCGCCTGCGGTGGGGGCCGTGCCGATCGCCGCGCCCGCGGCCAGGGCCGCCGCAGCGACGAGGGTCATCACGCTCTTTCTCATGCTCCATCACTCCAACAATGGTGGGGTTGGCCGGTCGACGGTGCTCCGGCCCTGACTGCGATGAGTGTGGCGAGAGCCGTCCACAATCGGGCTGCAGACCGTCGACACCGCTCCGCGTGGCACGCTGCCAGGCACCGACTGCTGTACGACGGTCAGTGGCGCCCCGCCGCGGCTTCCGGCGAAGTACGAGCCGGACCAGAAGTGCCCGCCCCACAGGTACCGGCTTACGTGTGCGTCGTACTCCTTGTGCAGCAGGCGGGCGGAGACGCCCTTGAGGGAGTTGACCAGCTTGGAGAGCTGGACTTTCGGCGGGTACTGCACGAGCAGGTGTACGTGATCCTCTTCGCCGTTGAACTGCTTCAGGTCCGCTTCGAAGTCCGTGCAGACCTCGCGCATGTTCCCTTCGCAGCGCGTCAGCATCTCGTCCGTGAATGCCTTGCGTCGGTACTTGGTGACGAACACCAAATGCACGTGCAGGTTGTAGACGACGTGACGGCCGGTGCGCACATCGATGATCTGCAGGGGCCTACGCCATGCCTCGGCAGCCGACCGCTATCCACCGTGGTGACGAGGGTGGGTTCACCGCCCCTCGCACAGGCAGCGAAGATTCAGACGATCCTCAACGGTCATCATCTTTGTGCGGGATGGGCCGCGGTGGGAAAGGGGGCGCGAGGTGGGCAGGATGACCAGGAACCGAAGGGGCGCGGTGGCGGCTGCGCGGGTGGCGCGCAGACGTCGAGTACGGGCTGCCGGGCTGTGGTGGCGCGTGGACTTCGACGGCTACAAGGTGACGGCAGTACGGCGCTGGGTCCCTATTCCGGGAGTGCGCACACGTCGGATTCACTTGTCGGAAGTGATCAGCACGGATCTCCCTTCGATGGGTGGAGAGGATGAGCTGCGCCAGCGAATGCGCTCGACGTGCTCCCGCTCCTCGCGCCGGGCGGCGTCGCCGCGGCGCTGGGTCAGCCAGGCCGAGCCGAGTGTGCCTCCCACGTCCCACGAGCGCCACGAGCAGCCCTGTCGTCGACGAGTCCATTGTGCTTCCCCCTTCGCCCCGGTCCGGGCCGCCGTCAGTGTCCCTGGCAGGCGAACGCCGCCCACACCTCGAGGCCGGTCGGATCGTCGTCGTTGAAGATGTCCTGGATGGCGAGCGGCATGCCGTCGGGGATCTCGCGGTCCGGGTCCAGCAGCCACAACTGGGCCTCCCGCAACGCCCGTACAGGCGGGGCACCGGCGCGCAGACGGTCGTGGAACACGTACATCGGCAGGCCGGTCAGTCCGTCCGGCACCTCCCAGCGGGAGCCGACGACGCCGGTGGCTCCCGCGGCGAGGAAGGCCGTGGAGAGCGTCAGGGCCTCGTCGAAGTCCCCCGCCGTGTGGTCGCTCACGCAGGCGTCGAGAACGACCAGGCCACCCGGGGCGTCGTGCGGCATGCCCCGGGCCTGGCGCAGGATCTCGCGGATCGACAGGCTGCCGGAGCCGTCCCCGTCCTCGGGTGCGGCCAGCCGCAGGTGGGCGTCCAACGGTGAGGTGCCGGACGGGCGGGCGTGGCAGGCCAGGTGGAGGACGGACGCCCCGGCGCGTTCTCGGCCGGGCAGCGCGGCCAGGATCTCGGCGGGTGTGCCGGGGCCCGCTGCCTTGCGCACCTTGCCGAGCAGGAGGCCCTGCCGGTGGTGACGGTCGTGGATCTGGCGGGCCTCGGTGACGGCACCGAGCAGGGTGTCGTCCGGGTCGCCGACGATCACCGGGTGGGCGTCGAGCGGCAGTCGCGGGCGGCTGATCACCTCCTGGAACTGCCGGGCGGAGGCAGCGTAGGAGAGGGTGAGACGCGCGACGGCGCGCACCGGCCGGCCGCCATGGCGCAGGCCGCTGCTCAGCAGGGCGGCGTGCCAGGGAATGCCGCCCAGTTCGCCGAGCGGCACCAGGACCAGGGCGGGTTCGGGGCCGGCCGCGCTGATCAGGGGCGAGCGGGCGAGCGGTCCCATCACCACCGGGCCGGCCCAGTCGCACAGTTCCTGCAGGGCGGTGCGCCAGCGGTCCTCGGCGACCTCACCGGGCTGCTGCACGCGGCCTGGGAAGGAGCAGAGCCCCGATGACCCACACCGTCTCCGCCGAACAGGAGCGTCGCGAGGCGGACCTGGTCGAGCGCGTCATCCGTTCGTTCGACGGCTGTTCCGACCCGCGACTCAAGCAGCTGATGACCTCGCTGGTGCACCATCTGCACGCCTTCGCCCGCGGGGTCCGTCTGACCGAGGAGGAGTGGACCAAGGGCATCGAGTTCCTGACCGCCGCCGGGCACATGACGGACGACAAGCGCCAGGAATTCATCCTCCTCTCCGACGTACTCGGCCTTTCCATGCAGACCATCGGCATCAACAACGAGGCGTACGGCGACGCGACCGAGGCGACCGTCTTCGGTCCGTTCTTCGTCGAGAACAGCCCCGAGATCCCCCTCGGCGGCTCCATCTCCGGCGTCGCGTCCGGGGAACCGTGCTGGGTGGAGGGCACTGTCTCTGACAGCGAAGGACAGCCGGTCGCCGGTGCGCGCATCGAGGTCTGGGAGGCCGACGCGGAGGGCCTCTACGACGTCCAGCATGACGACGGCCGGACCGCGGCCCGCGGGCATCTGTTCTCCGAAACCGAGGGACGCTACTCGTTCTGGGGCGTCACGTCGACGCCATACCCCATCCCCGACGACGGCCCCGTGGGCAAGATGCTCGCGGCCGTCGGTCGATCCCCCATGCGGGCCTCGCATCTGCACTTCATGGTCACTGCCGCGGGGCAGCGCACGCTGGTCACCCACATCTTCGTCAGCGGTGACGAACTGCTCGACTCGGACACGGATTCGGGGTCAAGGAGTCCCTGGTGAAGAAGTTCGAACGCCAGGTCCCCGGCTCCCCGACGTCGGACGGCCGGGCGGTGGACGACTCGTGGTCACGGGTCTCCTTCGACATCGTGCTGGCCCCTGCCGGTACGTGATCGTGTGGCGCAGGCGGAAGGGGTCGGGCCTCGACGCGGTAGCGGGTGCGCCGGGGCCCTGCTGGGCACCAGTACCCTCCACCCCGGCCGGGACGGGACCCCCGAACAAGTGCGGCCGCGATTCGTGCCCGGCGGCGTCCGGCCCACAGGAGATGAGGACAACCCCTGGGGACCGCACCCGCCTGGCCTACAGCGAGATCCACGACGACGCGGGCTGCAGTGTCCAAGACGACTCCGCCGTCACAACGCGCCCTCACCCGGACGGTGGAACCGCCCGCAGACTGTCGCCACCCCTGTGACAGAGGGAAAGCCAGGCTCCAGCGCCGTGACTCCCCGCACGGCGAGCATGCTCCCAGGCCGGTGATCTTCGCGCGGTCCGCACACAATGATCCCGGCTGCCCAGCCACAGGAGGACGGCAGGCTGGGCGCCGGTTCAACACCGCCCCACACCGCATGCAGGGAGCCCCCATGGCGATGACGCAGACCTTGATACCGGTGCTGGAGGATGCCCGCCACGCGCATGCCGCCGCGCGTGACCGGCTGCGGGCGGATGCAGCGCTCGCGCCGCCCGGCGCCCACCGGCAGATGCTTGAGCGCGAAGCCGATGAGATGCAGGGCCGTGTGCACCGCATCGAAGGCCATGTCCGCGGACTGCGGCCCCGCGGTCTGCTTGGCGGCGCGGCCGACATGGCGCGGTTCGCCGCCCGCACCGCCGTCAGAACAGCCACGCTTCCGCTGGCCATCGGACAGAAGACGGTGACGGGGGTGATGCACGGCCGAGGGCCGGTCGATGACCAGCAGCTGCTGAGGAACACCGAGGACGAGTACGCCGCCACCGCCCGGGCCCTGGCCACCGCTCGCGCCGGCGAGGTCCTCGCCGACCAGGCCCAGGACCCCACGACCCGGCACCTGCTGCAGGAACTGTGCAGCCAGGACCAGGAGCTGCTGGCGCTGCTCGAGGACAGCCTCGCCCGGCAGGCCCGGCTCGTGGCCGCCGCAGGCGACGGCTTCCGCGTGGAACAGACGGCGAACGGCGGTCTTACCCATGCGGTCGCCCGCCCGCTGCGGGCTGTTGCCGACCGGCTGCGCCAGGCGGCACGCCCCGGGCAGAGGCCCGAAGACGAAAGGCCGGTGACGGAGGAGCCGGAAGTGACCGTCGCGGCCGAGCAGATCCAAGGCGCGGTCAGCAGCGAGGAAAGCCTGCCGATCGTCGGCTTCAGCCAGCTCAGCGTCGAGGAGATCGAGCGGCGCCTGCCCGCCTTGTCCGAGTCCGACCTGCGCGTTCTCGAGGGGTACGAGCGCACGCACGCGCGCCGCAAGCATGTCCTGGAAGCCATCGAGCGGACGTTCGCCAGTACGCGGTGACCAGCGAGGTTCGGTCCTCCAACGCAAGGCTCCATGGTCGGCCCTTGCGGACCGAGTCCGCACCGGCGCGACGCAGCATAGTCACCAGCTGCCCGAAGGCGCGCGGGCTCAGCCCGGAGAACGGTGGTATCCAGGAAGGCTCCGACGCCGTGATCACACCAGCCACGGCAAGATCATTCCACTGTCGGCCTGCCGGCCAGGTCCCGCCCGCAGCATGGAAATCAGGCGACCCGGCCTGGCGCATCGTCCAGGATGACCTCATGAGTCAAGACCTGGTGACGTTCCTCCACGCACGGCTGGATGAGGAGGCCGACCTGGCCCGACGCTGCGACGGTGACGGCTGCGGGGAGTGGACCGCTCAGGGGCACACGGTCGACTTCTGCCAAGGAGAACTCTCCGGCTTCCATCCCACGATCGCCCTGCACGTCGCGCTGCACGACCCGGCTCGTGTCCTGTGGGAGGTCGAGGCCAAGCGACGCGTGGTCGCCCGCCATGTCCTCAGTCCTGCCACGGGCGACCCCGAACTACCGTGGGACAACCGCGATGACTGCCAGTACGACGGCGAGACCTGGCCATGCGATGACCTGCTCGACCTCGCGTCACCTTACGCCGATCACCCTGACTACCCCCGACGCCCCTGAGACGGAGATCGTTTTACGGGACAGCCGTTAGGCGGAGCTACGGTATAGAGGCGAACGCGCTCCTTGCCCGCCCCTAAAAGACCAGCAGACAACAAGAATGCCCCCTGCCCCCTGACGCTCTCGGACCGGCAACGGCCGTCAGGCGCGTCCGTGTGCCTCCTGTGAGCGTCGTGCCAGGGCGTCGATGAGTACGGCGGCGAACAGGACGCCGCCCGTGATGACGAACTGGATCGCGGTGGGGGTGTCCGTGATCGCCATGCCCGAGGCGATGGACTGGATGACCAGCATCCCGAGCACCGCGGACCAGGTCGTACCGCGCCCGCCGAACAGGCTCGTGCCGCCGATGACGGCCGCCGCGATGGCGTTGAGGAGCAGCACGCCGGAGCCCGAGCTCTGGCTCACCGAAGTGATACGCGAGGCCAGGAACAGGCCGCCGACCGCGGCCATGGTGCCCGACACCGCGAGCACCGCCGTCTGGACCCCGGTCACGTTGAGGCTGGCGCGCCGGGCCGCCTCGACGCCGCCGCCGAGGGCGTACACCTGCCGTCCGTAGTGTGTGCGGCGCAGCAGGATGTCGAGCCCCGCCACCACCACGAGGAAGATCAGCAGGGCCAGGGGCAGCCCCTGGAACCGGTTGAGCAGATACGCCGAGGTGAACGCGACCACCGCGAGCGCCGCCGTGCGTAGGGCGATCTCGCTCAGCGAGCGGTGCGGCATGTTCGCCGCCGTGCGGCGGCGCAGGTCCAGGTACGACACCAGGAAGACCGAGCCCGCCGCGAGCGCCGCCAAGCTGTAGGCGACGGCGTCGTTGGTGAAGTAGTAGCTGGTCAGATCGGCGAGGAAGCCGTTCTCGGCGAGGTTGATCGTGCCGCTGGTGCCGAGGATGTAGAGCATCAGCCCGTTCCAGGTGAGCAGCCCCGCGAGCGAGACGACGAACACCGGCACCCGGGTCTTGGCGCAGGAGAAGCCCTGCACGGCTCCCGCCGCCGTGCCGGTGAGCACCGCGAGGATCAGGGCCAGCCATTCGGGCACACCGTTGTTCACGTTCAGCACCGCGAAGACGGCCGCCGCGAGGCCGCTGATCGAGCCGACCGACAGGTCGAGTTCACCGATCAGCAGCACGAAGACGATGCCGACCGCGATCAGCCCCGTGCCCACGATGTCCACGCTGAGGTTGGACAGGTTACGCGGCGAGAGGAAGTTCGGGTTGAGGGACTGGAAGATGATCCACACCGTGGCGAGCACGAGGACCACGGGGAGTGAGCCCGTCTCCCCGGCCCGCAGCCTGCTCCGGAAGGAGGCCGCGCCGCCCTTCGCGGCGTGGGCGAGGGCATGGCGCAGCCGCGGCCGGCGCGTTGTGGTGGCGGGTGCGGCGGACTCCGCCGGCTGGCTGTCCTCCATACGGCGCATCCCGCTCACCATCCCGCCTCGTGCGCGGGCGGCCGGCGCGGCATGTTCTCCGTGGCACCCGTGATGGACGAGATGATCTGTTCCTGGGAGGCGGTGTTGACGTTGAAGAAGCCGTTGTTGCGGCCGAGACGCAGCACCGCGGCCCGGTCCGCCAGCGCCTTCACGTCACCCATGTTGTGGCTGATCAGCAGCACGCCTATACCGCGGTCGCGCAGCGCGTCGACGAGGTCCAGGACCTCGGTGGTCTGCTCGAATCCCAGCGCCGCGGTCGGTTCGTCCAGCAGCAGCACCCGGGGCTCGCCGAGCAGCGAGCGGGCGATGGCGACCGTCTGCCGCTGGCCGCTGGAGAGCGACACCACCGGGGCGCGCAGATTGGGAACGGTCCTGGTCAGGCGTTTGAGCAGTTCGAGGGTACGGCTCTCCATCTCCATCTCGTTGAGGAACCCGAACCTGCGGATCTCCCGGCCGAGGAACAGATTGCCGACGACATCGAGGTTCCCGCACAGCGCGAGGTCCTGGTAGACGGTGGCGATGCCGAGGTCCCGGGCGTCGTGCGGGCGTCTGATGTGGACCGGCCGGCCCTCCCACTCGATGACGCCCCGGTCCGCGGGGGCCACGCCGGAGATCACCTTGACGAGGGTGGACTTGCCGGCCCCGTTGTCGCCGAGCAGGGCGACCACCTGCCCGGCCCGTATCTCCAGCTCGACGTCCCGCAGGACCTCGACGACACCGAAGCGCTTGCACACCCCGCGCAGCGCAAGCAAGGGGGGAGCCGACACGGACATCATCTCCTTCCCGGGGCTTGTCAGGTCAGTCCGGCCTTGCTGCAGGCGCTCGCCAGCCGGGGCACACAGATCTGCCCGACGGTGTAGACGCCGTCCTTCACCAGCGTGTCCTTGATGTTGCCGACGGTCACCGAGACGGGTGTGAGCATGACGGCCGGAACCTGTTTGCCGCCGGTCGGTCGCACGGTGTCCTTGGCGACCCGGTCGAGGGCGGCACCATGGGCCGCGGTCACGGCCATGGTGGCCCCGGCCGAGGCCTCGGGACCGAAGGGCTTGTACACGGTCATGTACTGCTCGCCGCCGACGATGCGCTGCACAGCCCCGAGCTCGGCGTCCTGCCCGGTGACCGGGGGCAGCGGGTCGACCTTGTTCGCCTTGAGCGCGGAGATGCTCCCGGCGGCCAGCCCGTCGTTGGCGGCGTACACCCCGTGGATGTTGGCGACCCCGAGAGCGGACAGCGCGCCGGACATGTTCATGTTCGCGGTCTCCGGCCGCCACTGCAGCGTGTCGTAGGCCTTGCCGATCTTCACCCGGCCCGCGAGCACGGACAGGGCACCCTTTTTGAACTGTGCCGCGTTGGGGTCGCTGGGATCGCCGTTCATCATGACGATCTGCCGCTTGCCCGCGCTGTCGTCACGCATCGCCCTCAGCAGGGCCCGGCCCTGGAGTCTGCCGACCTCCTGGCCGTCGAAGGAGACGAAGCCGGAGATCGGGCCCTCAGCGAGGCGGTCGTAGGCGATGACCGGGATATCTGCCTGGGCCGCGTCCCTGACCTCGTTGGCCAGCGATCGGGCGTCCACGGCCACGAGCACGATGGCGTCGACCCCCTTGGTGATCATCGAGTCCATCTGCTCCTGCTGGATCGCCACATCGTTCTTGGCGTTGGCGTGCTCGACCATGCAGTCGGCGCACAGCTGTCTGATCTTCTTCTCCAGCAGGGGCCTGTCCTGTGCCTCCCAGCGGGCCGTGGTGGCGTCCGGCAGCAGCAGACCGATCCGCGGCGCGCTCTGGCCGTCGGGGTCGCCGCCACCCGACCCGCAGGCGGCGAGAGAAACGGCCATCGGGATCACGCCCAATGTCAGCACCACGTGCCGTATGCCGGCCCTCAACCGAAAGACCTCCTTCGTCGGCGTCGTGTGCGTGGGGAGAAGGAGCGCATGCAGAGCGGCGACCCGGATTCGTGCGTGGTCCGGTCGGCCCGTACGCACGACGACCGATGCCCTGCGACGGTACGAGCCCGTATGGGCCGGGCGGCCACGTCGGTACGGACGGCCGCCCAGGCGGTGCGGGGGCTGCGCCCGGCCGGCCCCGTACCGGTGGCGATGTCATCGAGCATGGCGATACCCGGCCTCCTCCCATTCCACGGGTACGGCCGGGCGCCGACGCTAGAGGTCCGCCAGGAACGTGCCGCGTGGACGCGACGAGACGACCATGTCGCCAGTGTGGCACCGGGCGGGGCGATCGGCACTCTGCGGGTTTGCCCGTATATGCAATTCTGGTGTGGGGGCCCGATCTCAGTCGCGTCTGTGGTACGGACGGGAAGTAGGTTGCGGACATGCCTCATGACGGCGCCATCCGGGCCGCAGTGTCCGGACCGGGTGTATCCGGGGCCGACACCGCGGACACCGCTGCGCCGCCTCCGCTTCCGCAGGCGGCGGGCGAGCGGGCCCCGGCCTTCGCCGGAGTGGCCCTGGCCGCGGTGTACGTACCCGGCGGCGCCGACAAGCGGGAGCTACGGCTGGCCGAGACGGCCCGGTGGGCCGCCTCCGACTACCAGCTGCCCGAGCATCTGAACCTGCCCGGAGGCTCACCGGCGGAGCACGCCCTGCGCGCCGACCGGCCGCTGTGGCTGGCTCCGGCCGCACTGGCCGCCTACCCCGAGGGCGGGCCCACGCCACGAGCGGACGCGTCACTCGGCGCGCTGCCCCTCAGGAGCGAGGACGGGCGGCTCGGCTGCCTCGTCGTGGTGGGGACCGGCCCGGACGGCTTCTCCGCCGAACAACGGCACTTCCTCGAGCGGTACGCCGACGCGGTCGCCCACCTGCTGCCCTCCGCCGTCGGCCGGCCCGAGCCGTGGGCGCTGCTGGACACCGCCCTGCGCAATCTGCGCGTCGGCTCCTTCGTGCTGCTGCCGGACACCGGCCGGATCGAGGCGGACCGGACCCTCCTCGACCTCGTCGGCATCACCCCGGACGACTTCGACGGCAAGGCGGACACCCTGCTCGCGCACGCCCTTCCGGAGGACATGCACGCCCTGGTGTCGGTCCTGGAGCCGGCCACCCAGACGTTCGGCCGGCGTGAGCTGGAGTTCCGCGTCCGTGGTCCCACCGGTGAGATGCGCTGGCTGAGCCTGAGCTGCCGGGTGGTGGAGGCCACCGAGGACCGGCCCGAGCTGGTGCTGGGCGTGGTGACGGCCACCTCGGTCCTGCGCCGCAGCGAGGACGAGGTCTCCAGGATCCAGTGGCTCACGGCCGCCCTGGACGACGCCGACACGGTCCGCGACGTCAGCCGCGTCGTGGTCGCCGCGCTGCGGGAGCCGCTGGGCGCCGACCGGGTGGCGCTGGCCGAACTGCAGGGCGAGCGGCTCATGGTCACCGTGCTGGACCCGCCGCAGCCCGACGCCTGGCCCAAGGCCTGGCGCGACGAGTGGCGCACGGAGTGGCCCGACGCGCCCCTGGGCGCCCTGCCCACCCTGCAACTGGCCCTGCAGGACGGACGGATGGACCTGTGGCCCGCCGGCACCGCCTTCGAACCTGGCCTCGAGGGCATCGGTACCGGAGGCCTGGCCGTACTGCCCCTGCCGGCCAGGGGACAGGTGGCCGGGGTGTGCCTCGTCGGCTGGGACGAGCCGCACGAGTTCGAGCCCGACGAGCGGTCCCTGCTGACCGCCACAGCGGCCCTGGCCGGACAGGCCCTCAAGCGGGCCCACGAGCACGACGCCGAGCAGCAGCTCGCCACCATGCTCCAGCGCAGCCTGCTGCCCCGCCGCCTGCCCGAACTGCCCGGCGGACTGGCCGTGGCCCGTTATCTGCCCGCCCGGCGGGGCCTGCAGGTGGGCGGCGACTGGTACGACGTCATCGCCCTGTCCGAGGACCGGGTGGCGCTGGTCATCGGGGACGTACAGGGACACAGCGCCGGAGCCGCGACGATCATGGGGCAGATGCGCACGGCGGTCCGGGCCTACGCGGTGGAAGGGCACCCGCCCGACGTGGTCGTCAGCCACGCCAACCGCCTCCTCGTCGGCATGGAGACCGATCTCTTCGCCACCTGCTGCTATGCCGAACTGGACATGGAGGAGGGCAACAC
Source organism: Streptomyces sp. NPDC002144 (assembly GCF_053593695.1). NCBI lineage: Bacteria > Bacillati > Actinomycetota > Actinomycetes > Kitasatosporales > Streptomycetaceae > Streptomyces > Streptomyces sp. NPDC002144. The sequence goes on along the minus strand of NZ_JBSFDB010000051.1, from coordinate 28,997 downwards.
CCTGTTCGTACGGGCCGGGCACCTCGCACCGCTGGTGCGGCTCCCCGACGGCAGCACCGAGGAGATCGAGGTGGAGGGCGGACTCCCGCTCGGCATCCTCGAGGACGCGGAGTTCCCCATGACCGCGGTCGCGCTGTCGCCCGGCACCGTGCTGGCCCTGGTCACCGACGGCTTGGTCGAGGCCGTCGGCCTGCCCGTGGACGAGGGCATGGCCCTCACCCGGGGCGCACTCGCCGCGGCCAATCCGGCGGACCTCGGCCGCATGGCCGACGAGCTGCTCGGCGACGTCGGCCGCCGCGAGGACGACGTGGCGCTGCTGCTGCTGCGCTACGACGGCATGGGGACCCGCCCCACCCGGGCCGGCTGGGTGGTGTGGCGGCTGCCCGACGCCGTCATGCACGCCCGCCGCTTCACGGCGCGCACCCTTCGCAGCTGGCAGGCCGAGGAGGTGGCCGACGCGGTGCTGCTGGTCGTGTCCGAACTGGTCACCAACGCCCTGGTGTACACCCAGGGCCCGGTCCGCCTCGATATGGTCCTGCGCGGGGACCGGGTCCGGGTCGCCGTCAGCGACTCCTCGCCGCGGGCGCCCGCCAAGCCGGTGATCGCGGACTGGGAGGCCACCGGCGGCCGGGGCCTGATGCTGGTCGAGGCGATGTCGGAGTCCTTCGGCACGACGCCGGTGGCGGGCGGCAAGCAGGTGTGGAGCGAGATCGTCGTACCGCACGAGCCGGATCCCGGGGTCTCCGAGACCGGAACGCTTTGAGGGGGCCAGCCGTGACCTTCCGCAGAGTGCACCTCCTCGCGGCGCTCCTCGCCGTACTCCTGACGCTGTCCCAGGCGGCCTGCGGGGACGAGGGCGACGGCAAGGCGGGCGCGAACGGCTTCGCCGTGGGCCTGCTGCTGCCGAGCCGGTCGCTGCCCCGCTGGGAGCACTCCGACAAACCACTGATCGAGCAGCGGGTGAAGGAGCTGTGCCCGCACTGCACCCTGGAGTACGCCAACGCCGACGACGACGTGGCCCGGCAGCGAGCACAGATGGACTCCATGATCACCAAGGGGGTCAAGGTCCTGATCCTCGATGCCGCGGACACCAAGGCCGTGCGTTCCTCGGTCCGCGAGGCCCGCGCCGCGGGCGTACCGGTCGTCGCCTACGACCGGCTCGCGGAAGGCCCGATCTCCGGCTTCGTCAGCTTCGACGGCGGCGAGGTCGGCAGGCTCCAGGGCGAGGCGCTCCTCAACGCCATGGGCACTGCCAAGGCCCGGCAGATCGTGATGCTCAACGGAGACCCGACCAGCCCCAACGCGGCCTGGTACCGCCAGGGCGCGCTCTCCGTCCTCGCGGGCAAGGTGCGCATCGGCAGGGCCTACGACACCCAGGGATGGAGCACGGAGAACGCCCACGCCCATATGTCCGCCGCCATCGCCGCGCTCGGCCCGAACGGGATCGACGGCGTCCTGTCGGCCAACGACGCCATGGCCGCGGGCGCCATCGCCGCACTCAAGAGCGCCGGCGTCACGGCTCTCCCGCCGGTCACCGGCCAGGACGCCGACCTCGACGCCGTACGCCGAATCGTCAAGGGCGAGCAGTACATGACGGTCTACAAGCCGTTCCGCACGGAAGCGGCCGCGGCCGCCAAGCTGGCCGTCGCGCTGGGCCGCGGCCACGATCTGCGCACCATCGCCCCGACGACCACGGACAGTCCCACCACCCGGAACATTCCCTCGGTCCTGCTCACCCCGCGCGTGGTGACGAAGGACAACATCGAGCAGACCCTGGTCAAGGACCACGTTTACACGATCGACCAGATCTGCGGCGGCCTCCGGACGGCCTGCGCCCGCATTGGCCTCACCGGTTGAAGTTCTCCCCTCCCTTCGCAAGCTCAGGAAGGGGATTCCCGTCTACCTTGCTGCGGCAGGTTGACGGTGTCACCCGCCCTGCGACCGCGCCTTCCGGTGGCCGGGACCTCCACGATGACGTGGCCGGTCCGGTACAGGTGCAAGATGTTCCTCGCTGCGTTCCAGTCGGCGTTCGCCGTCCAGCCGCAGTCGGGGTTCTTGCAGGAGGACAGTTCCTGGCTTTCTCGGCTGCCGGGTGTGGTGCATCCGCAGGTGGAGCATCGCTGGGAGGTGTGGGGGGCGGGGACCTTGACGAGCCGGCCGCCGTAGCGGGCGCTCTTGTACGTCAGCATCGTCACGGTCCGCCCCCACGCCTCCTGGGCGATGGAGCGGTTGAGTCCGGCCTTCGCCCTGGCCCCGTTGCGCAGGAACCGGCCGCGCTGCTCGGGGTCGGGCTTCGGCTGGGGGGCTTTGGTCATGCCGAGAATGTTGAGCTGTTCGACCACCAGCACACCGTACGTGCGGGCGAGGTAGGTGGTGGTCTGGTGCTGCCAGTCCACGGCTCGGCGCGTGGCTTTTGCTCGGAGCCGCTTGATCGGGTCGTAGAGGTGCTGCAACCGCTGGGAGGTCTTCTGAGCGCGTTTGCGGAACGTCTTGCAGTGCGCGGCCTGCCGCTCCAGCTTCAGGAGCTTGGCCTTCTCCTTCGCGGTCAGCCACTTGTCGCGGTCGGAGTCACCGTTCGGCAGGTGCGGCGGGCGCCCGTGGTCCTGGTGGTCCTTGTTGGACAGGGCGAGGGAGATGGTCACCCCGGCGTCGATGCCGGCCTCCGGCCCCGGGTGGGGCGCGGGGGCGCCTTCGAGGGTCTGGACGCGGAAAGCGATGTGCCAGCCCAGTGCATCCTTGACGAGGCGGGCACCAGTGATCCGGTTCTCCTTGTCAGCCCGCTGCCGACGGGGAGATCTTTGGTCCAGCGGAAGCGGACCCGGCCCACCTTGGGAAGGTTGACCATGCCCCACCGGCGGTGCACGCGGACGATGTTCAGGTCCCGGCCCTGCGGCACGTCGAGGGACATCGCGGAGCGGAAGCGGCCCTTGTAGTTGTTGCGGGTGGTGCCGTGCCCGCAGACTCGTCGTCATCCACTCTCCGGCCAACGGGTGGGAGCCCGCGATGACGGTCCACCTGCATCTGCTCCGACAACGCCGTGCTCAGTAAGGAGCCTTGCCATGTCCGCCGAGCCATTCGAGGTCAGCATCACCGAAGCCGAGATCGCGGACCTGCGTGAACGATTGCGACGGACACGGTGGCCCGAGCGAGAGCCGGTGGACGACTGGTCACAGGGTTTGCCGCTGGCGTATGCGCAGGAGCTTTGCCGCAGCTGGGCCGAGGAGTACGACTTCGGGTTCGCCGAGCGGCTGAACGTGTTCTCGCAGTACCGCGACACGATCGACGGCCTGGGCATCCACTTCCTGCACGTCCGCTCGCCGGAGCCGGACGCGTTCCCGCTCGTGCTCACGCACGGGTGGCCGGGTTCGGTGCTCGAGTTCCTGGAGGTCCTCGGCCCGCTGACCGACCCGCGCGCACACGGCGGTGACCCGGCCGACGCGTTCCACGTGGTCGCACCGTCGTTGCCCGGGTACGGCTGGAGTGACAAGCCGTCGACGACCGGGTGGGGCATCACTCGCACCGCGCGTGCCTGGGACACGTTGATGGTCTTGCTGGGTTACGAACGGTACGGCGCGCAGGGCGGTGACTGGGGTTCGGCGGTGTCCGCAGCGCTGGGCGAGGTGGCGCCCGAGCGGGTCGCCGGCGTGCACCTGAACCTGGGATCCGTGGCGGCGGGCACGTTCGACGACCCGACGCCCGCGGAGCTGGCGAATCTCGAGGCCGAGAAGGAGATGCAGCGCACCGGCCGGGGGTACTCGGCGATCCAGGCGACCCGGCCTCAGACGCTCGGCTACGCTTACCGACTCCCCGGCGGGGCAGGCCGCCTGGATCGCCGAGAAGTTCTGGGCGTGGACGGACAACGACGGCCATCCCGAGGACGCGTTGTCGCGGCAGACGATCCTCGACGAGATCTCGGTCTACTGCTTCACCGCGTCGGCCACGTCGTCGGCGCGCCTGTACTGGGAGAGCTTCGCCAACTTCCGGGACAAGGTGACCGCGCCATCCGGTCTGTCGGTCTACCCGCGCGACATAACCCGCCCGTCGAGGCGGGAGGCCGAGCTGCGGTTCACCGACCTGCGCTGGTTCGAGGAGCTGCCGCGTGGCGGCCACTTCGCCGCGCTGGAGCAGCCGGAGTCGCTGGTCGAGCAGGTGCGCGGGTTCTTCCGCCTGTTCCGCTGACTGTCAACGGCTCGGCACTCACGGCGCTGACGGAGGTCAAAGGACTTCCCAATGGCGGTCGTCAAGCCGTGGAGGCGGGCTGTGGCCCCCCCGGCAGGAGCGGAGTCAGGCCGCTTGGCCGTATCCGTCCGCGGCGGGGTCGTCGCCGCGCAGTGGGCTGAAGTCGGCGTCCAGGTGCGGGTCGTACGCCTCAGGCTGGATGCCGCGTTCGTGGGTGGAGTATTCGCCGAAGCGGCGGATGTGCTCGGTCGGGTACGGCGAGATGTGGGCCAGGTCCTCGGGGTCGATCTCCCAGCCCTCCTCTTGAGCTGGCGAACGATCTCGACGATGTCCAGGGCGTTGTGGAAGATCACCGCGTTGGTGAGCAGCGCGTTGAATTTCATGGTGCTGCGCCGCCTGTGTGGGATCACCGACGGGGACGTCGCCACCCTCCTGGGCCTGCCGCTGGCCACCGTCCGCTCCGACGAACGCCACGACGTCCACTTCCTCGAGAGCGTCCTGTGCCCGCAGCCCGACACCGAGCAGACCGAGACAGAAGGGATTACCTCATGACCCGCATCGACGACATCCTGTCCCGGGCCCTGCTGGCCCGCGGCCGCACCGTACCCCGCGACATCGTCCCCGCCCACGACACCCCAACCACCCGCCCCCGCCCGCCGGCTGACACCGACACACGCACGCTGACCGGAGCGGTGGAGAATCTGCGGGCCCTGTGCGAGACCCTGCTCACCCACACCCCGCCCACCGACGTCGCCGATTTCGTCACCGACCAGGTCCCGGCACCCCGCAGCGCGCTCGTGCTGGCCTGCGTCCTGCAACTGACCGACACCGAAGACGGGGCACCCTTTTGGTGGCAGTACGCGGCCGGCGCCGGGCAGGCGGCCGCCGCCTACTGCCTCTACCTGCACCACCTGGCCCTGGGCGAGGACGACACCGCCGACTGGTGGCACCGCCAGACCGACGACGTCCAGCCCCAGCCCAACTCTCCCGACCCCAACCCCGACGCCGACCCGACAGACCATGGTCTCCCGCCGCTGGCACCCGGCCGAACACCGGATCACCAGCACATCCACCACCACCATCCTCAGGGTGCGGCGCCACCTGGCGAAGTACACCGCCCGGCCCCGCCCGGCCGCCGTCACCGCACTCATGGCCTACGTCCCCACCGCGGTCACCGCCGGCTACCTTCGCCAGCCAGGGATAGAACTCCCCGTTCCCGGGCCCGGCTTCGTCAAGCGCCTCAGCATGCTGCTGGCCGCGGCCGCGGCCCGTCCCGACATTCCCAGCAGCCTGCCCGCCCGATCGGAAACTGCCTACCGTCCCTTCCCCGACGTCCCACACGACCCGGAACCTCGCCCCTCCCCCCTTGAAACGGCGCAGCCCCAGGTGGGGGAGTCGGCTACCGGCTGACCATGTGCTGCCGCTCGCCCCGCCGACAGGGCGAGCGGCAAAAGGTGACAGCCGCTGGATGAGCTCCTGCTTGTTGTCGTCGGCCGACTGGCGACGGATGGGCCGGAGTCGTCGTCGCACTCGCCGCCTCGTCCTCGCAGTCGCTGACGCATCCGAGGACGAAAAGCCCGCCGTCACAGGTCAGCCGGAGGGGGGACCTCCTCGCCGGGACACCAGAGGAGACCTGGGCTTTAGAGGTGTTCGGCCCGCAATTGCGGCGACGCGCTTGCTGGGGCCTGTGGTTCCCTGTGCATCGCGGCCCCGTGAGGGGGGTCGTCCTGGCGAAGATCCGAGCCGCCGCACCGCCTCGCCGGTAGTCGCCGGGTCTTGAGGGGGCAGGGTCCGGGGAGGTCGGCTCGGGTTGCTGCCGCGGTGGTCGCCGGTATGCCGGGGCAGTCACCTCGCCGTTGCATTCCGTCCGAGCCGACGCCCGACTGGTCAGGTGGCCGGCATGGCTGAGTTCGGCGGGCTCTTTGCCGGGGTCATCGGGGCCCTCCTTCGTGGATACCCCCGGCTTCAGCCGGGGGAGGAAACGAAGTCCCTGCGGAGTAGGGCAGGAAGAGCCGGTTCGCCGTCAGGGCGGACCGACGGCCACCGCACACCGGCCGACACCCAGTGCTCACAGAGGAGCTGATACGGTGTGAGGTATGGCGGAGCAGGTCAAGCGGGCGTTCAAGTACCGCTTTTACCCCACGGACGCGCAGGCGGCGGAGCTGTCGCGCACGTTCGGCTGTGTCCGCCTGGTGTACAACAAGGCGCTGGAGGAGCGCACCCGGGCCTGGTACGGCGAGCAGCGCCGGATCTCCTACGTGCAGTCCTCCGCCGCGCTGACGGAGTGGAAGAAGACCGGGGAACTCGCCTTCCTGGCCGAGGTGTCCTCCGTCCCGCTCCAGCAGGCGCTGCGGCATCTGCAGACGGCGTTCGCCCACTTCTTCGCCAAGCGGGCGCAGTACCCCCGCTACAAGTCGCGGAAGAAGTCCCGCGCCTCGGCCGAGTACACCCGCAGCGCCTTCACCTGGCGCGACGGACAGCTCACGCTGGCGAAGATGGCGCAGCCCCTGGACATCCGCTGGTCGCGCCCCCTGCCCGAGGGTGCGGTGCCGACCACGGTGACCGTGTCCCGGGATGCGGCGGGACGCTGGTTCGTGTCCCTGCTGTGCGAGGACAGCATCACGCCCGCCGCCGCGACCACGAATGCGGTTGGCCTGGATGCCGGGATCACCTCGCTGGTGACCCTGTCCACCGGGGAGAAGATCGCCAACCCCCGGCACGAGCGGCGGGATCGCGCCCGTCTTGCCAGGGCGCAGCGGGAGCTGGCGCGCAAGGCCAAGGGCTCGGCGAACCGGGCCAAGGCACGGCGCAGGGTCGCCAAGGTCCATGCGCGGATCGCCGACCGGCGCCGGGACTTTCTGCACAAGCTGTCGACTCGACTCGTCCGCGAGAACCAAGTGGTCGTGATCGAGGACCTGACCGTCCGCAATCTGCTGAAGAACGGGCGCCTGGCGCGCGCGATCTCGGATGCGGCCTGGGCGGATCTGCGCATGATGCTGGAGTACAAGTGCGCCTGGTTCGGGCGCGACCTCGTCGTGATCGACCGCTTCTTCCCCTCCAGCAAGTTGTGCGGGGGCTGCGGCACGGTCGCGGCGAAGCTGCCGCTGAACGTCCGCGCGTGGACGTGTGAGCAGTGCGGCGCGGTGCATGACCGCGACGTGAACGCGGCGCGCAATATCCTGGCCGCCGGGCTGGCGGCAGCAGCCTGTGGAGACGGTGTAAGGCCTCAACGGGAGTCCTCCCGGACGGGGCGGTCGTCGGTGAAGCAGGAATCCCAGCGGGCGACCGCTGGAATCCCCCGCCTTTAGGCGGGGGAGGAAGTCAAGGGCTGACTCCTGCTGCTGCTGCCTGTGCAGAGTGCCCGGTGAGGTGTTCGGGGCGCAGGATCGTGTCGAGTTGGGCGATGGTGAGCATGCCGGTTTCGGCGGCGACGTCCTTGATGGGGCGGCCGGCGGCCGGCGGCCAGGGCCTGGCGGCCGAGGTTGGTACTGGCGGCGTAGTCGATGTGCGGGGTGAGTGCGGTGACCAGTCCTATAGAGCGGTGCACGCTGTCGTGGAGGTGGTCACGGTTGGCGGTGATGCCGGGGATGCAGTGGGTGGTGAGGGTGTCGCAGGCGGCTCGCAGGTGGGCGAGGGAGCGCAGCAGGCTGTAGGCGATGACCGGTTCGCAAGCGTTGAGCTGGAGTTGGCCTGCTTCGGCGGCCATGGTGACGGTCAGGTCGTTGCCTATGACTGCGAAGGACCTGATTGACGACTTCGGGGATCACCGGGTTGACCTTGCCCGGCATGATGCTGGATCCGGCCTGGACGGAGGCAGGTTGATCTCCCGAAGCCCGGCGGTGGGGCCGGATGAGGTCAGGCGCAGGTCGTTACAGGTCTTGGTGAGCTTCACGACGAGTCGCTTGAGGACGCCGGATAGCTGGACGAAGGCACCGCAGTCCTGGGTGGCTTCGATGCGGTTGTCCGCGGGCTGGACGGGTTCGCCGCTGATCTCGGCGAGGCGGGCGCAGACGAGTTCGGTGTAGCGGGGGTGGCCGTTGATGCCGGTGCCGATGGCGGTGCCGCCGAGGTTGGACTCCAGGAGCAGGGCGGTGGTTTCGGCGAGGCGCTCGCGGTCCTCTTCGATCATGACGGTGCAGGTGGTGAATTCCTGGCCCAGGGTCATGGGGACGGCGTCCTGAAGCTGGGTGCGGCCCATCTTCAGGATGTCGCTGAACTCGGCTGCTTTCGCGGTGAAGGCGGCGGCCGGGTTGCCCGGGCAGTCGTCGAACCGGCGCAGTGAGGTGGCGAGGGCGGGGCGGACGGCGGTGGGGTAGACGTCGTTGGTGATCTGGCCCAGGTTGACGTGGTCCAGGGGATGGATGACCTCATAGTGGCCGCGGGGGTGGCCGAGGATCTCCAGGGCCCGGTTGGCGATGACCTCGTTGGCGTTCATGTTGGTCGAGGTGCCGGCCCCGCCGTGGACGGGGTCGACGACGAACTGTCGGCGAGGTGCCCGCCGTGGATCTCCTCGCTCGCGGCGATGATCGTCCCGGCCAGGTCCTGGGACAGCAGGCCCAGATCGCGGTGGGCTGTCGCTGCGGCTTGTTTGACCGCAGCCAGTGAGGCGATCAGTTCCGGGAACTGGGCGATGGTGGAACCGGTGATCGCGAAGTTTTCCACCGCCCGCACCGTGTGCACGCCGTAGTAGGCGTCGGCCGGGACCTCCTTGTCTCCCACCAGGTCGTGTTCGATGCGTGTGTTCTGTGCCATCTGCGCTCCTAGCCATCACCGCCGGCCCCGGCCGACGTGCTCGTGCGGGACGTCTTGACAGGTCGCCGTCTTCGGCCCAGTCTTACGCTCCAATACGCAGAACGCAATATATTGGAGCTCAAATGAACACCCAAAGTACCCCGACCACCAGCACAGACAGGCGTTCCGGAGCCCGGCCGGGCTTCCTGTGGCGGTGTCTGCGGATGCCGATCGGCGTGCAGTCGATCATCGCCGTCGGACTCGGAGCTCTGATCGGCACGCTGGCGCCGAGTGCCGGCGTGCAGATGAAGATCCTCGGCGACATCTTCCTCAACCTGGTGCAGGTCGTCGTCCTGCCTCTGGTCTTCCCGCTGATCGTGCTGGGCATCGCCCGTATGGAGTCGGTGAAGAAGGTCGGCCGGATCGCGGGCAAGGCCATCCTCTACTTCGAGATCGTCACCACCGTCATCCTGCTGATCGCGGTGGGCCTGGCCAGGTTCACCGGCATCGGCAAGGGCGCCCCCGTCCATGGGGCCGACGCCAAGGACCTTCACGGGCTGAGCAAGGGCATCGACTTCCACGAGCTGGTCCTGCACGCCGTACCGAAGAACATCTTCGCCGCGTTCGGGGAGGACAACCTGCTCGGTGCCATCATTTTCGCGCTGCTCGTGGGCGTGGCCATGGCCGCGATCGGGGAGAAGGCGGCGCCCTTCGCCTCCGTGCTGGAGTCCATCGCCGCAGTGATGTTCAAGGTCGTCGGCTACGTCATCCGCATCGCGCCGCTCGGCGTGCTCGGTTTCATCTCCTACGACGTCGCCCATTACGGCTTCGGCAACCTGCGCAGCCTCGCGGGCTTCATCGCCGTCGTCTACGCGGGCCTGGCCATCGTCCTCGGCCTGCTCTTCCCCCTCATCGCCGCGATCTACCGCATCCGCTACGTTGAGTTGCTCAGGTCGATCGCCAACCTGGCGGGCATCGCCTTCGTCACCCGCAGCTCCGAATCCGTCCTGGCCCCCCTCATGGGCAAGCTGGAGGACTTCGGCGTCAGCCGCTCCACGACCTCCTTCGTCGTCCCCCTCGGCTACTCCTTCAACACTGACGGCTCCGTGCTCTACATGGGCGCCGCCCTTGTCTTCCTCGCCAACGCCTACGGCGGCGACACCTCCCTGCCCGCCCTGCTCCTCATGGTCGGCGTACTGGTGCTCCTGTCCAAGGGCATGGCCGGAGTCGCCTCGGCCTCCATCGTCGTCCTCATCGCGGCCGGCAGCAGCATCGGACTGCCCGCCGAGGGCATCGCCCTGCTCCTCGGCGTGGACTTCATCGTCGACATGGCCCGCACCGGCGTGAACGTCATCGGCAACTCCCTCGCCGCCGCCGTCATCGACAACGCCGAGAAACGGCGAGAGGCCGAACACAGCCCGGGCCAGGGGGCCGCTGTCAACGACACCGCCCCCCAGTCGCAGCTCGCACCGGCACTCCAGAAGGATGCCGCGCAGTGACCAACCCGACCGGCACCACGGAGATCATCGGCATCCTGGGCGGCATGGGACCGGCGGCCACCGCCGACTTCTACGCCAAACTGGTGTCGATGACTCCGGGCCACAGCGACCAGGACCACCTCAAGACGGTCATCTGGTCCGATCCCACCATCCCCGACCGCACCGAGGCCCTCCTCGGCAACGGTCCCGACCCCACACCCTGGCTCCTCAATGGCAGCCGGATACTGCGCCAGGCCGGCGCCACCGTCATCGCTATCCCTTGTAACACCGCGCACGCTTTCGTGCCCCGCATCGCCGCCCACGCCGGCCTCCCGATCATCCACATGATCGCCGAAGTCGCACGCCACCTCACGACCCTGGATCCGGCCATCCACACCACCGGACTGCTGGCCACCACCGGCACGGTCCGCGCAGGCCTGTACCAGGAATGGCTCCAACGCCACGGCATCCGCCTGCTTCTGCCCGACCCAACCAGCCGGCAGGACCAGGTCATGGCCGCCATCCGCGCCGTCAAGGCCGGCGGCCAGGCAGCAGCGGCCGCATCCCTGGCCGACGCCGCACGGGAGCTGTCCGCACAAGGAGCGCAAGCGATCATCGCGGGCTGCACCGAGATCCCACTCGGCCTGCCCACCGACGCCGTGGACGTCCCCCTCATCGATCCCGCCGCCATCCTGGCCCAAGCCCTCGTCCGCCGTGTCCAGGCCCGATGACGGGGACGAACAAGCCCTTGGCGGGTCCGATGTACTGTACGCAATATGTCACTCGACAGTCCCGTCTCCCGCCGCCTCCTCAGCGATGAGGTCTTTCACCGCCTGCGCGACTCCATCGTGCGCGGCGAACTCGTCCCGGGAGAGAAGGTCAGGGACAGCGAGCTCGCCGAACGCCTCGGGCTCAGCCGCACCCCGGTGCGCGAGGCGCTCGCCAGGCTCGCTGACATCGGTCTCGTCGAAGCCAAGCCCGGCGTCTACACCCGCATCACCCCCCTCAACCGTCGCGACGCCGAAAAGACCCTCGCCGTCCTGCGCTCCCTCGACCAGCTCGCCATCGAGACCGCCGTGCCGCTGATGACCGAGCAGGACCTGGAGCGCATGCGGGATGCAAACCGCGACTTCGAACGGGCCGTCGCCGCCAACGACACCGCCGCCGCCCTCACGGCGGACGACCGCTTCCACGCCGTCCCCATCATGGCCGCGGACAACCCCGTCCTCAGCCGGATCGTCGAGCAGCTCCACCCGCAGATCCACCGCATCCTCTACCGCAAGTTCTCCACCCTGCTCGGCGGCCGCAACACCATCCAACATCACGACCAGCTCGTCCAGGTCTGCGCAACCGGCGATGGCCGCGCCGCAGCCGAACTCTCCGGCCGGCACTGGTCCGAACTCGGCGGACACATCAACCAGCTCTTCGACACAAACCAGTTGAGCCGTTCGTAGTCCTTTGGCGAGGCGGTGCCGCTGCATCCGGAAGCGGTCGCTTTTGCCAGCCACTACAACTTCGTCAGGTTCTCATCGTCCGCGATCATGTGCTGTCGGGGCGGGCGTTTTCCTCGCTGGAGGAGATGGACGCCGCGTTCGCCGCCGGGGTGCCCAGGCGGCGGAACCAGGTCCACAAGACGCACCGGGAAGTCATTGCGAGTTGGGGGATCGTCGCTTCGTAAATTCCCGGAGTCGAGGCGCAGAGGCGTAGGCGTCGTCGCAGACGACCCGCATCCGGCCGGATGCGGAGGATCCTCCGCCAATGGCTCTGCGCCCTCGCTCATGGGTGGGGGTCTGGTGGGGTGTTCGGATTGATCGTTCGAGTGCTTGGCTTGCGGTCTTGTAGTTGTGTGGGACGGCTTGTCGGCGTCCCGCGGGTGTGGTGGTGCACCGGGCGAAGGCAGCGCGGGCCGGGTGGTGTTGAGGTCCCGGGGGATTGTGGGTGGTGTGCGGCAGCATCGGGTGCATGACGCAGATGGATGAATGTCTCCACCGCAGGGCCTCAGCTATGTGTTGGTGGTCTGTGTCTCGCATGCGGCTTCCTCCCTCGTGTCTCGGGCAGTGGCGACGGGAGTCGCCCCCGGCGGTCGGGGAGCTGATGGCCGGCACGTGCCTTTCCGGCAGCACGTCAGTCTTGGATGAGGGCCAGTTGTTTCTGGATTTCGCGGGGGTTGGTGTCGCCTGCGACCTTCTGTAGAAGCGGGGTGTGGTCGAGGATGAAGTCCCGGACGGGCCGCAGTGGTGCCGGCGTGTGGTGGAAGACCTTGCCGAGCATCCATGCCTGCTGGACCTGCCGGGCGGTGTGGGGCTTGCGCGGGTCCTCGTAGCTTTGCAGCGCATTCTGTACGGCGGTGAGGTCGGTGAGGTTGACGCCGCGCAGGGCCCGGCCGAGGAAGTAGCCGTCTTCGATGGACATTCCGGCGCCGTAGGCGGCGTAGGGCGAGGTCGGGTGTGCGGCGTCGCCCACGAGGGTGGACCGTCCCTTGGACCACTGCTTCAGGCGGGGCCGGTCGCGCAGCACCCAGCGTTGGACGTTGTCCGGCTCTGTCTGGGCGATCAGCCCGGGCAGGGGCGCGGGGAACTGGGCGGCCAGCATGGTGGTTGCGGCCTTGAAGTCGGATGGCGCCGGGGCGTCGGGTTCGGTGGCGGTGAGCACCCACCACTGGTAGCCGTCGCGGCCTTTGTGCCGGATCGTTGTCCAGCTTCCCTGCACCGTCCTGCCGTGGGTCAGAACGCACTTGTTCGGTTCGGTGCCAGGGACGTCGGTGAAGGTGAAGCCGCCGAAGATGTGCAGTCGGTGTTCGCGCTTGGGTGTATCCCCCCACAGTGTGCGTCGTACCAGTGAGTCGATGCCGTCGGCGCCGACCAGTACGTCGTGCTTCGCTGCGGCGCCGTCGGTGAAGTGCAGGGTGACCGTCTGTTCGTTCTGCTCGATGTGTGTCACGTGCTGGTTGAACCGGAGGGTGTCCGGTGGGATGGCGGCGAGCATCCGCTCGTAAAGTTCGGGTCGTAGCAGTCCGATGAACCCGCCGCCGTAGGCGCGCCTGGTCTCCGGGTCCTGCTTGACGTGCGCGCGCACGTGACCACGGAGGTTGCGGAACTCGGTATCCGTGGGGGAGCCGAGGTCTTCGGTGTCCACTCCGAGTGCACGGAGCGCCTTCAAGGGCGGGGGCCACAGGTTGAGGATGTTGCCGGCCGGCCGGGCCTCGCGGTAGCGCTCGTAGACGGTGACCTCGTGACCGGCCTGGGCTATGGACAGGGCCGCGGCCATACCGGCCGGACCGGCGCCGAGGACGGCGACGCGGCCGCCGGGGTTGTTGGGCACGGGCATGGAGCACCTCGCGTCATCGGGAGGGAAACAGTAGCGAGCGCTACTGTTAGCGGAAGACTGTAGCGTGCACTACGGTTCAGTCAAGAGCTGTGCACGCACCCGGGAACGAGAGGCTGAGGTCATGGGCGAGGCCCGAGCAGCGCAGGCGGCCGACCTGGAGATCCGGCCGCCCAAGCAGCGGCGCAGCCGCGAGGCGTGGAACCGGGTGCTCGATGCCGGAGTGTCGATCCTGGAGGACGGCGGGCACGAGGCGTTCACCATCGCCGCCGTCTGCGAGCGTGCCGAGGTCGCTCCGCCCGCGATCTACGCCCGCACCACCAGCAAGGACGCTCTCTTCCTCGCCGTCTACGAGCACGGCATCCAGCGCCTGCGCGCGGAGCAGCAGGTTTTCGCCGACAACAGCCGATGGGCAGACCTGTCCGCGGCCGAACTCATCCGCGCGGCAGTGGCCGAAACGGTCGGCATGTTCCTGCGCAACGAACGGTTCCTGCGGGCCGTCGTCCTGACCTCGGCGTCACATCCCGAGATCCGGAACCGAGGTTCCCGCTACAGCCAGGAGCTCGGGAACGGATTCGCCAACGTAGTCCTTCGGGCGACGCACGCCATCACGCTCCCCGACGTCGAAACTGCGGTCCACTCCTGCTTCAGCACCGTCTTCGCCGCGTCGGTCATCCGTGTCGCCTACGGTCCGGGATTCGCCAGGCCGGTACCCGTGAAGGACGACGCGTTCATCGCCGATCTGGCAGAGACGGCCGTGCGCTACCTGCTGTCCGCCTGACAGCGTCTGGGCCGAACCTCTCAAGGCGTGGGCCCGGTGGGCGCCTGCCGCGCGGGAGACGGGCTTCGGCCGGCGCACGCTTGTCCGACTACGACGCTGAGGGATCACCGGCCGGGACGCCCGACATAACGGCGCCCATGACCGGTGTACTGACGGACTCGGAGCTTCGGAGTCCGCGCCCTGCGGGGTTCGACCCGAGGTGACGGTGATCCGGTACGGGCTGGGAGAAGCCGCGGTGATCGTCGCCCGCGGGGAGTTCGACAGGAACACCTCGGATGCGCTGGCGGACGTGCTGCAGGCGGCCGCCTCAGAGCATCCGCAGGTGGTGCTGGACACCCGGCATCACGTTCGCGGACTCGGGTCCGAGCAGTGGGCGAGCCTTCGATTCACTGGCGAAAATCGATACGAAAGCCGTCTTCCTGATCGGGTTTGCCGGCACTGTCGCACAGTTCCTCGCCGCCCACAGACACGAGGTCCGGGCGCTCCGGTGGTGGACCGCCCGGACCAGTGGGTGGGCCGTGCCGACGTAACGACGCAGCATGGCGGCGTGGGAACGCCGCGGGAGCCGGTCAGGTCAGTCGGGTCACCGAGTAGTCGAAGGTGGTACCGGTGACGGTGTACGTGGCCGTCTGACCGTTGTCGCAGTAGGACACGTAGGAGCTGCCGAACTCCTTGGTTCCGCCAACCGCGTCGACGTACGGGCGGATGTCGGTGCCCTCCGGCCATGAGGTGGTGGACAGGTCGATGACCCTGGTCTGGTTGATCGGGTACTCGTCGGTCGGGGCGGACTGTTCGCCGGTGCGGGTGGTGGCGGCCCAGGAGAGGACGAAGCCGGCGTTGTTGACAACGGCCATCTTCTGTACGCAGGGCTGGGCCTGCGCGGGCGCCGCCGCCGCGGTGAGCGAGGGCAGGACTGCCATTGCCGTCGCGCCCGCCAGGATCGCGGCCGACCGGCGGCGTATCCCGGTCCGGTTCACGTTCGAAACTCCCTCCCGGCCGGGGCCGTCCCGGCCTGCGACCGCCGAGTTGCCCGACGAGGCATCAGGAAACCTATGGGGGACAGGAGTTGAGAGCGTGCCACCCGAAGAGGGGAGGTTAGTGGCTGTTCCCGAGACGTCCGTGAGTCGTTGGAATGCGAACAAGGCCTGATTCGGGTGGGTCGGCTGGTGCGGGTGCGTGAAAGATGGGCCTCCGGCAGCGGTGGCGCCGGACCCGGCCTGGAGGCACTCCTCGATCGCCCAGTGGCTGCAGGCGATCTGGGCTGACCCGGCGTTTTCGAGGCCGAGGGGAGCGCAGGCCAGGTTTGGTCACCGAATCAAGAGTTTCCGGTGCTGATCTTGACCACCGGGGATGTGAACGCCGAGGACCGTGACGCCGTCGTACGCGCCGCGCCCCCCAAGGCGCTGTGCGGGCCGTGGAATGCTCCCGTGCGCTTCGCGTTGAGCACCTGCGTCTACGGGATCACCCACGCCTCCGGCTGATCCTCACTTGTGTCCCGACACTGGAACATCACGCTGAGCTACCTGCCACTGTGCGGCAGCTCCGGGAGTGCTGGAGCACATCGGGCGCGCTGTTCATCGAGCATGTGCAGGAAGCTGCGGACTTCGGCCATGCGGGTCGGGTCCAGATCGGCGAGGATCATGGCCTCGTTGTCGGTGCCCGCCTCGGCCGCCAGGGTGCCGTCCGGCGCGTACACGAGGCTCCCGCCGCGCGTCGGGCGAGCCGCCGGCCCGCCGACCGGGTTGGCGAACAGGCTGAAGATGGTGTTCTCCAGGGCCCGTGCCGCGAGGTAGACGGCGGCGCGGTGCTCGTTGCCGGACGCGAAGGCGCCGAGACACAGGTACGCGTGCGCGCCGGACAGCGCGGCCGCCCTGGCGTGCTCGGGAAACGACATGTCGTAACAGATCGACAGGCCCAGCCGCCAGCCATCGGCCTCCAGTGCCGCGCCCGCCTCTCCGGCCGTGAACAACCGGGCCTCGTCCGCATGCCACAGGTGCTGCTTGTCGTAGACGGCGGACACGGCGCCGGAAGGCTCCGCGGCGACTACGGAGTTCGTCAGCCGCCCGTCCGGCCGACGGATCGCGGCGCCCGTCAGCACCAGCGTCCCGGTCCGGGCGGCCACCTCGGCCAGTGGCATGAGCCGTCTATCCGTGATCGCCCCGGACTCGTCCGCGGCCACCTCGCAGTCGGCGGGCGCCGCGGCGAGGGTTGGCAGGTCGTAGGCGCACAGGTGCAGTTCGGGCAGGATCACCACACGCGCTCCGCGGGCGGTGGCGTCTGCGGCCAGTCCGGCCGCCCGGCGGGCGTTGTCCGCGACGGCCCCGGGCGTGGCCGCGGTCTGCACGACGGCCAACCGCAGCGGCGCCGGCGGCAGTTCCGGCTCGGCGAGCAGCTGGGCGGTCGTACTGTTCACGGCCGGGCGCTCCCCTCCGGCAGGCATGCGAAGCCCGGCTTGGCGCCCTCGCGCTCCACCATGACCCGCGCTCCGGCGATGGACGCGGTGTCCTGGGGGAGCGGCAGATCAGCCAGGAAGTCGCCGTACTCGGCCGACGGGTGTTCGCCGAGGTCGGTCCGGGTACCGTCGGCGCGCACCAGACTCACGCGCCAGACGTCGGCGCCCGGTGCTGCGGGCCCCGTGGCCGCCACGCGCAGCGTGCCGTCGGGCAGCACCTGCGCGGCGGCCGCGACGGCCGTGCGCCGCACGGGCTCACCGAGCGCGTGCATGGGTCCGTGCTTCACCAGCGGCCGGCGGTCGGTCTCGGGCACGTGCGCGGCCACGACCTCGGCGACGAACATGGTGTGCACGGGGAACGGCACCGTCTCGCGCAGTACGCACTCCAGGGCGACCAGGCCGCCTTGGACCCAAGGGGTGCCGGTGGCCTGCGGGGTGCCGAACTCGATGAGTTCGCAGCTCGTCTTGTCGAGGTCGCTCAGGGAGAAACTGCCGGCGAAGTCGGCCAGCTCGGCCTGCTCCTCGGAGCACAGCGTGAGGCCGAACTCGCCACGCTCGGTGATCAGTTCACGGCTCTGTGCCCGGGGGCTGAGCACCACGGCCGCATACAGCGGGTCCTTGTTGACGAAGTAGGACCACTCGGCGGACATCACGTTGACGCCGCGGTCGTGGCGCACGGTGATGAGGCCGATGGTGCTCGTCGCTTTCTTCCACAGCTGGTCGGGGATCTCCCGGGACACGTACCGCCCCTTACTGCCTGTTTCGACCCGGCTCGGCGAGCCCTTGAAATCGTTAACTCTAGTCCCTGTTCGCGGCCCGGCGGCGTTGCATTTCGGCCAGGTCATCTCCGATTCCGAGACCCCCGAGACGAGCTGACTCGCGTCTTTCAAACATGAGTTGACGAAGAATTGAGCGTGATGCGAATCACACCGTCAGCCCCTTGTCACTCCAGGACGAGGGTTCCTTTGATTGATGGTGCAATTTTGATGTCGGAGACCGTGAAGGGGGTGCTTTCCCATGAAGAAGCCGATCCGTCGCAACGTGCGCATCAACAAGTGATTCACTGATCGCTTCGCTGTCCTTATGGCCCGCGAGGCACAGGGTCCGGTCGGCTGCGATTTATCGCAGTCGACCGGACGTGCCAGTCCGGCAGGAAATCTCACACGAGGAATGTGGAAAGCCGCCGTGAAGCTGACAGACCGTGCCATGCGTATTCTCTACGTCGAGGGCGAAGGGCTTCTCGTCTCGGACTCCTTCGGCCGCGTGCACTTGCTCGACGACGAGTTCAACGTGGTCCGTTCGTCGCCCCGGGTGCGTGAGGGGCGGCCGTTGTACGGGCTCGCTGTCGCCGACGGCTGGGTCATCGGCAAGGACCGCATGGGGGCCGTGCTGCGCTGGTCGCTCGACACGCTCGACCTGGTCAACCGCCTCGACCCCGCGACCGTGTGCGATCCGGCGATGCTGATCGAGGGGGAGGAGCCGTCCCCGGTGAGCTCCCGGGGGATCGGGGTGTGGGACGGCAGGGTCTTCGTCACGAGCGGCTACCACCTGCAGATGCTCGTCATCGACCTGCAGACCTTCGACGTGCTGGAAATCCGCCCCAACATCTGCGAAGGCAGCCCAATGGAATGGGCCTGCACCGAGCATCCGACACGACACGCCGTGTCCGACAAGGAAGGAAATCTCCGGTTCGGAAGTTTCACCGACCTGGAATTCTCCGACCATGTCAAACTGGACGACGGCAATATCCACCGGGTCCGCTACGACCGCCGCCACGACCGATTCTGGTGCACCCAGGACTTCGGCGAGGGTGAGAATGCCGACATCGCCAACGGTGTTGTCGTCGTATCGCTCGACGGCGAGAAGCAGGGCGAATACCTCTTCGCCCGCGACGATGTTGAATTCGTGGCATTCTCGCCTGATTTCAGCAGGGCCTACTCCGGCGGATTCGACAGCGAACTGCACGTTTTCGACAACAGCACTCCTGAGCTGCGCGTGCAGCGCGTCGTCAGCGGTTTCTCCCACCAGCTCAGCGACATAACCGTGAGCCCGGCCGGCGACGTATTCGTCCTGTGCCAGGACGGCGAAATCACCCGGCTCACCGCGGACGGCACCTTCGTCCGGGCGATGGGCTTCCGGCGGCAGGCCGTCTGGGACATCCAGCCCTCCCGGGAGGACCCGGCCGTCCTGTACTGCGCCACCGACTCCGGCGTCGCCGTGGCCGAGGTGCACCAGACGGCAAGCGGACCGACGCTGCACATCACGGAGGACCACGAGAGCGGACTCGGCTTTACCCGCCGCGTCGCACCCCTCGACGGCGGCTGGCTGGCCATCACCCGCGACCGGCACGTCCTGCGCGCCCGGCGCGGCGGCGAAGTCGTGTGGGACCGTCGGTTGCCCGAGGCACTTCTGCACACCGTCGCCGCCTCACCGGACGGCACACGCGCCCTGGTCGCGAGCAACGCGGGCGCGGTGGAACTGGACACCGCCACCGGCGAGGTGCTGACCGTCCTCGGTGTGGACGGGCTGCCCGTGTGGGCCACCACGTACCTTCCCGGCGGCGAGCGCGTCCTGGCCACCCGTAACGGTGTCATCGCCGTATTCGGCGATGACACGGCAAAACCGCAGTGGCGCCTGGACCAGGGCGAGTACCCCAAGCGCATCTGGGCGCAGGACCGCTTCCTCTATGTCATCGGTGACGGCGGTCTGAAGGAGATCGCCGTGGGCCGGGGTGTCACCCGCCAATGGGGGGACCTGCTGTCCAACACGGCCGAGAACGCCACCGTGAGCGACGGCCTGGTGTGCGCCAGTTCCTACGGTATGCAGGTGACCGCCTACACCTACGAGGACAACGAGTTCGTCGGCTTCATGGAGGACCTGCCGGACTACCCCAAGGCGCTGAGCATCGTACGCGACAGCGACGGCCGGCCTCATCTCCTCGTCGGCTGCCGCACCGGCCTGCTCTCCCTGTACCGCATGGACAAACCCGCAGAGGAGGGCACCTTCGCCAAGCTGGAGGACCACTGGCTGCCACGCAGGCCCGCCCGCTTCACCCTTGGCTACGACGCCCCCGCGGCGGGCTGAGACGCGGACCGAGAGATTGCACGGATGACTCAGCAGACAGACGGGAATCCCCCCGTTGCGCCTTGGCGCGACCGCCGCTTCGTTGTCTTCGCCACCGGCAACTTCGTCAACAACCTCGGCGAGGCGGCCTACAAGGTGGGCCTGCCGCTGTTCGTCTACGAGCTCACCGGCTCGCTGACGACCATGTCGCTCCTCGCCGCCCTGGCCCCGTTGATGCTGCTGTTAAGCCCGTGGCTCGGGGCCGTCGTGGACCGCTGGGGACCGCGCGTCTTCGTTGTCCCCGGTCTGTTGCTCCAGCTTTCGTCGGCGGTGGCGCTCAACCTCGCGGTGCTGGCCGGGCAGGCATCCACCACGGCGCTGTTCTGCCTCGGCGGCCTGGTGCAACTGGGCGGCGAGATGTACCGGACCGGGTGGATCACCGGCGTCGCGACGATGTTCCCGCACAACGCCGCCCGGTCCCGGGCGGTCCTCAGCAGTCTCTTCGTGACCTCCAACATCGTCGGTCCGCTGCTGGTCGCCGTTGGAGTCGGCCTCGTCGGATATCTCGGTCTGCTGTGGTTCAACGCCGCCACCTTCCTCGCGCCCATCGCCGTCTGGCTGCTGGGCATCCACCCGCCGGCCAAGGCGCCGCGGCGGGGCGACGACGAGCCGGGCCGACGGCCGGCCCTGATCCGCGACATCCTCGACGGCTGGCAGGTCCTGCGGGCGGAGAAGCGCGTGCTGTACGTGCAACTGACCTCACTGCCACTGCACTTCGCCGGCGGAGTGGGCGTCCTGTCGTTCATGGTCTGGTACCTGCGCGACCACTGGCACATGTCCCCCAGCAGCGTCAGCACCGCCCAGGCCGTCGCCAACGTCGGCGCACTCGCAGGGAGCGTCTACATCGCAGCCCGGGCCCGCACGCGCCCCCGGATCGTCCTGGCCCTCTCGGCGACCGTCATGACGGGTGCCCTGTTCGCCATGGCGCTCCCCTCCACCCTGGTCTTCGTGGCCTGCATGGTGGCGTTCTTCACCATGCGGTCGGCCATGACGGCCGTCACCGCGATGATCATCGTCAAGTACATGCCGCCTGACGTCGTCGGCCGTGCCGAGGGTCTGTTCAACCTCATGAGCGGCCTGCCGATCTTGGTCGCCCCGCTTCTGATCCCCGTGGTGCAGCAGACATGGGGCGACATCGCAGTCCTGGTGTTCCTGGGACTGGCCGCCGGCCTTTCACTGCTCTGCCTGCTCCGCTTCTGGCCCCATTGGAGCGACGCAGAAGCCACCGCCCCGGCCCCCGCCACCGGTGACGACATGCCAGTCAAGTAGCCGACCACCAAGGGACGATATGCGCTCGATCGACCTGCCCGTCAACCCGACCGGACACGCCGCACCCGTCACCCACGTCGCGCTGCGCCCCGACGGAAAACGCCTGGCGAGCTGCTCCTACGACGGAACCGCACTTGTCTGGGACACCCAGGACCCGGCCCGGCCGAGGCACCTGCACCGCCTGCGGCACCGGCGCCTGGTCAACGCCTGCGCCTGGAACCCCTCCTTACCGGACCTGCTGGCCACCTGCTCCGCCGACAAGACCGTCGCGGTGTGGCGCATACCCGACGACGGCGCAAGCCCACCTGACCTGATCAGTGTCCTCGCCCGGCACACCGACGACATCAACTCCGTCGACTGGATGCCCGACGGCGAGCACCTCATCTGCGTGTCCGAGGACGGCCGGGCCACCATGTGGAACGCCCTGGCCGGGACGTTCCACTCCGAGGTCGGCTCCCACACGGCCCACTGCATGGCCGTCTCCGTCAGCCCGGACGGCCTGGTCGCCACGGTCGGCGAGGACGGAATGGTGGCTGTACGCCGTCCCGGCACCGACTCGGGCACCGCCGTGCGTCACTACGACTCCTCCATCGAGGGGTGCGCCTGGTCACACTCCGGCAAGGTGCTGGCCGTCGCCCGCGACGACGGCTCGGTCGACCTGCTCACCGGCTCGCTGGAGCTGCTGCGCACGCTGGAGGTCTCTGAATCACCGGCCCGCACAGTCGGCTGGTCCCCGGACGACGGTGCACTCGTCATCGGCGCCTACGACGGTGCACTGCACTTCTTCGGCGCGGACGGCCAACGCACCCACCGCGTGCAGGACGCCCGGCTCTGGCCCCGCTCCGTGTCGGTCGCCGGTGGGTTGGTCGCAGCCGGCAGCTTCTGGAACAGCCCCCATCTGTACGACCTCGAAGGCGCCACTGAGATCGCCGCCCCCACCGCACCCAACCACGGCCCCAACGCCCTGGCCGCACACGACGGGCACCTGTTCGTCGGCTGCGACTCGGGCACCGTCTTCGCCGTGGACCTCGATGGCCCGACGCTCCACGGCGAGGAGAGCGAGGTGCCCCGCGCGGTGCGCGCCCTCGCCGTCGCCGACGGACCCGTCCTCTCCCTCGCCGTCCGCGACGGCGCCCTCTATGCGGCTACCTACTCCGGCCACGTGATCGGCCTGCTGAACGGCCGCCGGATCGTCAGTGAACAACTCGGCGCGCCCCTGCCGTCCCTCTGCTTCGACGGGAACACCCTGGTCGCCGGCACATACAACGGTGAACTGGTCGCCCTCGACCCGCACACACTGGCCGTCACAGCCCGGCGCCGGGCCCACGGCGGCTCGGTCAAGTCACTCACCCAGCTGCCCTCGGGCTTCCTGTCCGCCGCCACCGACAACACCGTCGCCGCGGGAGACCTGCACCGGCGCGACACGCTGTGGGAGCACGGCAACCTGGTCAACGCCGTTGCCGTCCTCGGCGGCCAGGTCGCGGCGAGCGCCTCCCGCGACCACACCGTCAAGGTGGGCCGGATCACCGGCGACGGCCCGGGCACACGGCGGGTCGAAGCCGTCCAGACGCTCCTCGGACCCGACGAGTCGGTCAAGTGTGTCGGCCTGCTCGGCGACCCCGACGCACCAGTCGTGCTGGCCGGTTCTTACGACTTCGGCCTGTACGTGTGGCGCGTCGACTGGGACGCCCCCGCACGGACCCTCGCCTCCGGGCACCTGCTGACCGCGTTCGACCAGGGCCTGTCCTGCATGACACCGCTGGACGGCGACGGTATCGCCGTCGCGGGCTGGGACGGGCGGATCGTCGTCGTGGCCCGCGGACCCGACGGCGAGCCAGGCATACGGCGGGACTGGCGCATCGAACACCTCGCCGCCCAGGCCGATCGCCACGACGAGGCGCTGGCCGTATGAGCATTCCCGAGCCCCGGACCACCACAGTCGTCACCGTCCCGGAAGTCACCGTACGCGCCCGCGTAGGCGTCACCCTCCACCGGGCCGGAGGACAGCGCGCCGAACTGGTCACCTTCTCCGGCCTGCCCGACGCGGCCGAACACCTCGCGATCATCCTCGGCGAACCCGCCCAGAGCGCCCCGGTCGTCCGGCTGCACAGCGAGTGCCTCACCGGAGACGTCCTCGGCTCCGCCCGCTGCGACTGCGGCCCTCAACTGGAGGAGTCCCTGCGGCGGATCGCCGAGGACGGAGGAGCGGTGCTGTACCTCCGCCAGGAAGGTCGCGGTATAGGTCTCTACAACAAACTCGACACCTACCTGCTCCAGGACCGGGGGGCGGACACCTTCGAGGCCAACCAGCTCATCGGGCGCGAGGCCGACGAACGCAGCTACGGTGTCGCCGCCTCGATGCTCGGTGCCCTCGGCATGCACCGCGTACGGCTTCTGACCAACAACCCCCACAAGGTGACCCAGCTGCGGGAGTGCGGCATCGACGTCGCGGACGTCATCCCCACCGGTGTCCACCGTACCGCGGAGAACACCCGCTACCTGGAGGCCAAGGCGCTCCGCCAGGGCCACACCATCGCTGTGAGAGGCACCCCATGAGGCTCGAGGACGTCGCGCACTCGCCCCACTTCAGGGAGCACGCCGCCCTGGCCCGCCCCGGCGACGTACGACCGTCCCCACAGGACGCGAAGGCCCTAACGGCGCTCACGCCGCAGCAGCTGGCCGCCCGGGTGGAGGACCCGCGAACGCCGTTGGCGCAGCGGCTCGCCGCCGGGGGCATCCTCGCACTCACCGGCGATCCCCGCATCGACGGCGCCCGGCCGTCCACGTGCCATGTGCCGGGCGGCACCGTGAGCATCGGCCTGCCCGCCGGGGCCGTCGACGCGGTCGTCGCCCACTGGGCACACGTCGGTGTCGAGCGGGACTGGATCGACAAGGAGACCCCTGCCCACACGGTGGTCCTGCGGGACTTCTGGATCGGCCGCTACCCCGTCACGAATGAGGAGTACCGGGACTTCCTCGCCGACAGCGGCCACCCCGGCCGCCCGACCACCTGGTACCTGGGCGCCTACCCCTACGACCGGAGCAACTACCCCGTCGCGGGCGTGCAGCCCGAGGACGCCGACGCGTACGCGACCTGGCTCAGTGACCGCACCGGTCACCCATGGCGGCTGCCCACGGAGGCCGAGTGGGAGCACGCGGCCAAAGGGCCGGACGGCCTGGAGTTCCCCTGGGGAGACACGTTCGATCCGGCGGCCGCGAACACACGGGAGACCGGTGTCCACACCACCACTCCCGTCGGGGCCTTCCCCGCCGGACGCTCCCCGTTCGGCGTGTACGACATGGCCGGAAACGTCGAGGAGTTCACCGCCGACGACTACCGCCCCTACCCCGGCGGGCCGTTCGTGGCGGACCACCTGGTGGAGACCATGAACACCTACCGGGTGGCCCGGGGTGGCAGCTTTACCCGTTTCGGCGACCTCACCCGCACCCGCCGCCGCCACGGCGCCTTCCCCGGCCCCCTGTACCCCGTCGGCTTCCGTCTGGCCACGAGCCGCCGGCCGCTGTACGCGGAGAAGACCGGCGGGGGCGAGTGACGGTCGTGGGTGACAGTGGTGCGCCGGCGACCGCCGCCGAAGTGCCCAGGTCCCCGGCCGCGCCGCCGACGGCACGGCAACGGGCCACGTCTTCGACATCGGCTGGGAGGCCCGCACGCTGACCTGCCCGTACGTGATGATCCCGCCCTGAAAACCCACCCTGGGCGACGGACACCCCGGCTGCCTTGTCCTTGTGCTGCTCGAACTGTCATGCTCCGCACGCTGCCTCTGATCCTGCTGAGATCCCGGGGGGTTTGTCGGTGGTGTGCGGCAGCATCGGGTGCATGACGCAGATGGACGAATGCCTCCACCGCAGGGCCTCAGCTATCAGTTGGTGGCCTGTGTCTCGCATGCGGCTTCCTCCCTCGTGTCTCGGGCAGTGGCGACGGGAGTCGCCCCGGCGGTCGGGCAGCCGATGGCCGGCACGTGCCTTTCCGGCAGCACGTCAGTCTTGGATGAGGGCCAGTTGTTCATGGACTTCGCGGGGGTTGGTGTCGCCTGCGACCTTATGTAGACCTTCGCCGCGTCGGTCATCCGTGTCGCCTACGGTCCGGGATTCGCCAGGCCTGTACCTGTCGAGGACGACGCCTTCACCGCCGATCTGGCAGAGACGGCCGTGCGCTACCTGCTGTCCGCCTGACGGCGTCTGGCCCGAACCTCTCATCTGAGGCACCGCGGTCACCTTGGTGCAGGGACACGCCGCAGGTCAGCGGGCCGTGTCTTCGCGGGCCGGCGGACCGGAGCGCAGGCCGCATGCGGGGCCAAAAACCCCGGATCCGTTCGGCCCGCGTCCGCGTCGGCCGCACCCGCCTTGCCGCGCGGCCGGTCACTTGTCGAGGCCAGCGGTGAAGAAGTCGGCGAGTCTGTCGATGGCGGGGTCGATGTACTCGCGCTTGTCGTACAGGTCGACATGGCTCGCGCCCTTGATCCAGTGGATCTCCGCCGTGCCGGTCGTCTATGCGGCGCGCCTCACCGGCCGCCGCCATCGTGCGCGATGCCTTCTTCGGAGCTGATTACTTCGGCGATGGCGTCGAAGAAGGCTGTGATGCCGGGCAGGTTGGCGCCTTTGGCTCGGGAGGTGGCGAAGTCCTCGGGGCTGTTCCAGGTCACGATGTCGAGCCACTGGTTGTCGGGCAGCTGCACGAGGCGGGCGTCGAGGAAGCCGGTGCGGTCGGCGCGGAAGTCGGTGAGCATGGCTGGCCGTGCCCGCAGCAGTTCGCTTTCGCGGTCGGGCTCGACGCGGAATCGGGTCAATTCGACGGTGGTCATGAGCCTCTCCTGGTGCTCGGTTTAGCATCACAGTACAGTCCAAGTTATGGACTGTCCAATAATTGGACTATCTCGATCGAGCCGTGAGGATGGCACCATGGGACGCAGCGCACGCAAGCTGGCCTCTCCCGACCTGGGCGTCCTCGCCGCCAGGCTGCTCTTCGGCCTCCAGGCGGAGCTGTTCCATCGCGCCGCACAGCGAGGGTTCGACGACGTACGACCCCGGCACGGCGCGGTGCTGGCATATTTGGACGAGGACGGCATCCGGCTCGCGGACCTGGCCCGGCTTGCGGGGCGCAACAAACAGACGATCGCCGCGATCCTCGACGAGCTGGAGAAGCTCAGTTACGTGTACCGCACCGTCGACCCGGCCGACCGTCGCGCGAAGCTGATCATGCCCACAGATCGGGGTCGGCAGCTGATGCGGATCTCCGACGAGATCGTCGCCGACATCGAAGCACGCCATGCAAGCCGGCTCGGCCGCACCATCTACGCCGACTTCATACAGGCCCTACGCGCCATCACCAGCGAGGACATGATCGCCGACGAATGAAGGATCACCGTGAGTGGCGCACGTGACGTTCGGAGGGGTCTGTTGGTGTGCGGGGTGGCCGCTGGCCTGGAGTGTTGCTGATGGGCTGAGAGGCGGGGTGAGCGGTTGTTGCGGCGAGGTCGGGGTGTGTGGGCTGGGGTTGCGTTGTTTGTGCTGAGCGGGACCGGCCGTCCTCGAGCACGCATCCCGCGGCCGGGGCGAGGCCGCGCCGACGGAGCGGCAGTTGCGACCGCTGTGCTGGGGTCTGGTGCCGTCGTGGGCGAAGGACGTGAAGGTCGGCGCCCGGATGATCAACGCGCGGGTCGAGACGGTGCACCGAAAGCCCGCCTACCGGCGGGCATTCACCCGACGCCGCTGCCTGCTGCCAGCCGACGGCTTCTACAGGTGGCAGCAGGCCAAGGCCCCGGACGGAAGGGTCGTCCCCAAGCAGCCGTGCTTCATCCACCCTGAGGACGACCGGGTGATGGCCCTCGCCGGGCTGTACGGATTCTGGCGCGACCCGGCCGTCAAACAGGACGCCGACCCGGCTGCCTGGCTGATGACCCGCACCATCATCACCACCGAAGCCACCGACTCGGCCGGTCGCGGGAGACGAAACGATCTTCGATTCAGGTTCTCGGCCGTCTCGCCGCGTACGGGAACGGCATCGCTGGCACGCGCGCTCAGCAGGTCTGCCGGTAGGGGACATCCGGAATGTACTTCTGCCAGTCGGCCGGGCTGAGACCGCTGCCTGCGCGGGCGCAGACGGACGCGGCAACCGATGGCGGCGAGATCGGGTAGGCGCGCGGTGGTGTGTGGGTGCCGTCGGCGATGAGGGCCGTCCCAGCGCGGTTGAACGCCAAGGAGACCGTTTCATCGCCCGCCGCGAGCAGCCTCGCGCCGAGGGGACGGGATGTCGCGGCGTCCCACAGCCGGATGATGCCGCCTCCGGCGGCGGCCAGGACGCTGCCGTCCGGTGAATAGGCGAGCGCGGTGACGGGCTGAGGCTTGGCATCCTCCGTGGCTGGAGGCAGAGCGTCGAAGACCCCCAATCGGTGCTGCGCCGAGCGGTCCCAGAGGGTGACCCAGCCCGTGTCGTCACCGGTCGCCACCCGGCCTTGGTCGCCGGGCGCCGCGTGAACGGCCGTGACTCTGCTGCCTTCCGGGCCGGAAGGGTCGGGTGCAGAGGGCATTTTGTGATCGGTGTCGGATCGCCAGTCGTGGTTCAGGGCGTCACCGACGTAGAGGGACCGGATGACGGGCGTCGTCAGGAAGCTGCCCTCCACGTATCGGATCGTCTTCCGCCGCGGATCGAGCGTCACCGACCGGGCCCGGCGACCGTTCAGTGCGTACCGGAAGACCGGTCTGTCGGGGCTGGCGACACGCCATACGGCAAGGGCCCTCTCATCGGCGACGGTAAGGAAGCCGCCGTCCGGAGTGCTGGACACGGAGGTGGGGGACTGTGCAGGGATGGACGGGGTTTCCCGTCCGGTGCGCAGGTTCCAGACGCGTACGCGCTTGTGCGTGGCGATGACGAGGTGGTCCGGGTCGCTGTGCAACACCTGCGGCCGCACAACGTCGTCACGGCGGCCGCACCCGAGGCGGGCGACGGAGGCCAGCGATCCGGTGCTGCCCAATCGGCGCTCTTCGCTGCCGTCCCACACCAGCAGGTCACCGGTCTGCGTGCACGCCGTTGTTCGTTGCGGTGGGACGAGCGTGAACGGGAGCGTCCGTCCGGGACGCGAGCGGTGCCACACTCTGACGAGCCGGCCGTCCTCGTCCTGGAGGAGGAAGGTGTCCGAGGTGGGGCCGAAGCGCA
Source organism: Streptomyces sp. NPDC002144 (assembly GCF_053593695.1). Taxonomy (NCBI): domain Bacteria; kingdom Bacillati; phylum Actinomycetota; class Actinomycetes; order Kitasatosporales; family Streptomycetaceae; genus Streptomyces; species Streptomyces sp. NPDC002144. Next base: position 486 of record NZ_JBSFDB010000051.1, on the reverse strand, counting down.
CTCTCCCGCCCGTCGGAGAAGGTGAACGTTGACGTGCTCCCTGGCCTAAAGTCCAGGGATTCCAGCCTGGGTCGTCTGACCCTTCCGGAGGCTTCCTGCTTCCACGCGCTGTGCGGGCACGTGTGCCCGTCTTACCGGCGCTCCACAGGCGTTTAGCGTCTCCGCCCGTCCGGCGGCGACGATTCGGCGTCCCTCGAACAGGACGTTGCGGGCCGCGTTGTGGTCGCGGTCGTGCATGGTGCCGCATGCGCCGCACGTCCACTGGCGGAGGTGCAGGGGCTTGGGGCCGTCCCGGAATCCGCAGGCCGAGCAGACCTGAGAGGACGGGAAGGCCCGGTCCACCTTGGCGAAGGTGCGGCCGTGCTTGATGGCCTTGTACTCCAGCATGGACACGAACGCGGACCATCCCGCGTCGTGCACGGACTTGGCGAGCCGGGTGCGGCCGAGGCCGGACACCGCGAGGTCCTCCACATGCACCGCTTGGCT
>NZ_JBSFDB010000050.1:0-54565 GCF_053593695.1 Streptomyces sp. NPDC002144 | reverse complement strand
GCGAGCTTCCAGACCACCCTGTCCAACTTCGCCGCGCTCGGCGTCGACGTACAGATCACCGAACTCGACATCGCCCAGGCACCCGCCACCGCCTACGCGAACACGGTCAAGGCCTGCATGAACGTGGCCCGCTGCACCGGTATCACCGTGTGGGGCATCCGGGACAGCGACTCCTGGCGGAGTGGGGACAACCCCCTGTTGTTCGACGGCGGAGGCAACAAGAAGCCCGCCTACGACTCGGTCCTGACCGCGCTGGGCGGCAGCGGGGGCGGCAACTCGGGCGGCATCGTCTCGGGGACGGTGTACTCCTTGACCGACGTCGCCGCGGGACGGGCGCTGGATGTTCCCGGCGGGCAGACGGCGAACGGCACGTCTGTGCAGGTCTGGGACACCCATGGCGGTGCGAACCAGCAGTGGCGGGCCAGCCAGAACAGTGATGGCTCGTACACGCTGACGAATGTCGGCAGCGGGCGGGTTCTGGACGAGCCGGGTGGTCAGACGGGCAACGGCACGCGGATGGAGATCTGGGACACCAACGGCGGGGCGAACCAGCACTGGCGGGCGAGCCTGAACGGCGACGGTTCGTACACCCTTACCAATGTCGCTTCCGGCAGGGCGCTCGAGGTGCCGGCGGGACAGACAGCCAATGGGAGCCCCGTCCAGGTCTGGGACTCCAACGGTGGCTCGAACCAGCACTGGCGTCTCGGGTGAGGTGATCGGCGCCCGGTAGGGCCCTCGGAGCGGACACCCGCGCCCGGTACGGCGGTCGTAGCGGACGCGGGTTCCGGCATGCCCTCAGACAGTGCGAACAGGCGCTATACATGGGATGTATCAAGTGATGAATCGCCAAGTGCTGTCTATTGACAGTGTGTTGGGCCTGTGAGATCACTATGCGACATGGGATGTATGACTGTTCCCTGTGCGTGCTTGCGGGCGCGCCGACAGGAGCGGTCGACACCCCTTCCCAACGCTCTCGGACAGGCACGGCACTCTCCGTCCCCTTCCCCCGCAGACGCGAGGACACAGAATGCAGCCTTCATCCGCTCCGCCTTGTCACCCCACCGCTCGCGCGTCGCGCTTATCGGCGGCCGCCGCCGTATGCGTGATGGGACTGCTGGCCGTGCTGCTGGTGAACGGGCCGACATGGTCCGCGCCGGCGTCGCCGGCCCCCCTGGTCGGTTCGGCGTCGGGCCGGTGCCTGGACGTCAAGGGCAACGTCGACACACCGGGCACGACCTTGGACATCTGGGACTGCAACGGCCAGGCCAACCAGGCATTCCAGCCGACCTCGGCCGGCGAGCTGAGGACGATGAACGGCACCCGGTGCGTGGACGTCCTGGACGGGCGGACGACGCCCGGAGCCCCCGCGGTCATCCGCTCGTGCGACGGCCGGGCGACCCAGGTGTGGCGGCAGAACCCCGACGGGTCCGTCACTGCTGCCGCGTCCGGTTTCTGCCTCGATGCCGACGGAGCGGGCACGGCCAACGGCACCGCGGTCATCCTGTGGACCTGCAACGGCCAGGGCAACCAGAAGTGGACCACGCCCGCCGCCCCGCCCCCGCCCGGTGGGTCGGGTCCGTGCGACATCTACGCCGCGGGCGGTACCCCGTGCGTCGCCGCGCACAGCACGGTGCGCGCCCTCTACGGCTCGTACAACGGCCCGCTGTACCAGGTGAGGCGTAGTTCGGACAGTGCGACCCGGGACATCGGCGTGCTGGCGCCGGGCGGCTTCGCCGACGCCGCGGCCCAGGACGCGTTCTGCGCAGGCACCAGTTGCGTGATCACGGTCGTCCGCGACCAGTCCGGGCACGGCAACGACCTGTGGTACCAGGGCTCCGCCCAGGTCCCGGGATCGAGCCAGAGCAGCCCCGCGAAGGCGACCTCCGAGTCGCTGACCGCCGGGGGCACCAAGGCGTACTCGCTGTACATCAACCCCGGGAACAGCTACTGGCGCGACGGCCACCTGACGGGCGTGCCGACCGGTGCGGCACCCGAAGGGGCGTACATGGTGACCAGCGGCACCCACGTCAACGGCGGCTGCTGCTTCGACTACGGCAACAGCGAGACGACCCGGAAGGCCGACGCCGCCGGGGCGATGGACGCCATCAACTTCGGCACCGAGTGCTGGTTCGGCGGCTGCTCGGGAAGTGGCCCCTGGGTGCAGGCCGACATCGAATGGGGGCTGTACTCCGGTGGGAGCCAGTCCTGGAACCCCGGTCAGCGGGCGTTCACCGGCAGGTTCGTGACCGCGATGCTGAAGAACAACGGCACGTCGAGGTTCGCTCTCAAGGGTGGCAACGCCCAGTCGGGCGGTCTGACCACCCTGTGGGACGGCGCGCTGCCCGGCGGATACAGCCCCATGAAGAAGCAGGGGGCCATCGTCCTCGGCAGCGGCGGCGACTGCTGCAAGCCCGGTGGTGGCGCCAACCTGAGCGCCGGCACCTTCTACGAGGGAGCCATCGTCGCGGGCTATCCCTCCGACGCGACCGACAACGCGGTGCAGGCCAACGTCACGGCCGCCGGCTACCGCTGAACGCCTGTCAGTTTCCGCCCTCCGGTCCAGGAGTAGATGCCCCATGCCCACTTCCCCTCCGCTGCCCCCATTGCCGTCCCTGCGCAGAATCCTGGCGCTCACCTTCGCGGCCGTGCTGCTCGCCGTGGCAGCACCCCTGCTCGCCCTCGGCACGGCACACCCCGCCGCCGCCCTCGGCAACGGACTCGCGCCGACCCCGCAGATGGGCTTCAACGACTGGAACGCGTACGGCTGCAATGTCTCCGAGTCGCTCATCAAGTCCACCGCCCAGGCGATGCACACCAACGGCATGCAGGCCGCGGGCTATGCGTACGTCAACATCGACGACTGCTGGATGACCCACAACCGTGACTCCGGCGGCCACCTGGTGCCGGACCCGGCCAAGTTCCCCGACGGCATCAAGGGCACCGCCGACTACGTCCACTCCCTGGGCCTGAAGCTGGGAATCTACGAGGACGCGGGCACCGCCACCTGTGCCGGATACCCGGGCAGCCTCGGCCACGAGAGCACGGACGCGCAGTCGTTCGCGTCGTGGGGTGTGGACTACCTGAAGTACGACAACTGCAACAACACCGGAGTGCCGGCCCGGACCCGGTACACCGCGATGCGGGACGCGCTCGCGGCCACCGGCCGACCGATCCTGTACAGCCTGTGCAACTGGGGCCAGGAGAACGTGTGGACCTGGGGCGCCGACGTCGGCAACAGCTGGCGCACCACGGGAGACATCAGCCCGACCTTCTCCAGCATGCTGTCGATCTTCCACAGCAACGTCGGGCTGGCCTCCTACGCAGGCCCCGGCCACTGGAACGACCCGGACATGCTGGAGGTCGGCAACGGCTCGATGACGGCGACCGAGAACCGCAGCGAGTTCAGCCTCTGGGCGGAGATGGCCGCGCCGCTCATCGCCGGCACCAACATCCCCCAGGCGAGCGCCGCGACCCTGGCCACGCTGACCAACTCCCGGGTGATCGCGGTCGACCAGGACCCCCTCGGCAAGCAGGGCACCATGGTGTCGTCCGCCGGCGGACTGGACGTGCTGGCCAAGCCGCTGGCGAACGGGGACGTGTCCGTCGCGCTGTTCAACGAGACCGGCTCCACGGCGACCATCACCACCACCGCGGCCGCGATCGGGAAGACCGGCGCGTCCTCCTACACCCTCACCGACCTCTGGTCGGGCGGATCGTCCACGACCTCCGGCACCATCAGCGCCTCGGTACCGGCCCACGGCACCGTCATGTACCGGGTCGCGGGCGGCACCAGCGGCGGCGGGGGCACCGCCGTGACAGGGGCGCTGCACGCGGTCGGCGCGGGCAAGTGCCTGGACGTACCCAACTCCACCACGACCGCCGGCACCCAGGTGGAGATCTGGAGCTGCAACGGCGGCGCCAACCAGACCTGGACGCACACCGCCTCCGGTCAGCTCACCGTCTACTCCGGCACCGGTCAGATGTGCCTGGACGCCTACAACAACCAGACCACGCCGGGCACGAAGGTGGAGATCTGGCAGTGCAACGGCCAGAGCAACCAGCAGTGGACGCTGAACTCCGACGGCACGATCACCGGTGTCCAGTCCGGCCTGTGTCTGGACGTGACCGGAGGGGCCACGACCGACGGAAGTCTCGTAGAGCTCAGGACCTGCACCGGTAGCAGCAGCCAGCGATGGACGCTGGCATGAACCGCCTCCCGGCCGCCATTCTGATCGCCCTGGTGCTGGCGCTGGCCGCGCTCGGCACACCGGCGTTCGCGACGTCCCCGCGAACCATCGTGCCCGCCGCCGCGGAGCTTCCGTGCGACCTCTACGCCGCGGGCGGCACACCGTGCGTGACCGCGCATTCCACCACCAGGGCGCTCTTCGCCTCGTACAACGGGCCGCTGTACCAGATCCAGCGGTCCTCCGACCACGCCTACCGCGACATCGGGCTGCTCTCCGCCGGCGGGTACGCCGACGCCGCGTCCCAGGTCTCGTTCTGCGCCGGCACCTCGTGCACGATCACGAAGATCTACGACCAGACCACCCGCCACAACGACCTGCCGATCTCGTGGGGCGGCTACTGGAAGGGACCCGGCCCAGGCGGATCCGACGTGGGAGCCGATGCCATGGCCCTGCCGGTGACCGTGGCCGGCCACCAGGTCTTCGGCGTCAAGGTCACACCCGGGGTCGGCTACCGCATCGACCACGCGAGCGGCGTCGCCACCGGCTCCCAGCCCGAGGGCATCTACATGGTGACGTCGTCGAACTACACCAACCAGTGGTGCTGCTTCGACTACGGCAGCGGCGAGAACTCCCACACCGACACCGGCAACGCCACCATGAACGCCATCTACTGGGGCAACGCCTGCTGGTTCAACGGCTGCACGGGTACCGGTCCCTGGGTCGAGGCCGACCTGGAGAACGGCATGTTCCACACCAACACCGGCTCCAACAAGGACCCGAACAACCAGGGCGTGCACTACCCGTTCGTCAGCGCGTGGCTGAAGAACAACGGCACCAGCAACTTCACCCTGAAGTACGGCAACGGCGCCGCCGGAGGCCTGACCACCACCTTCTCCGGCCCCCTTCCCAACGGCTACTCACCCATGAAGGTCGACAGCTCCGTCCTCCTGGGTACCGGCGGGGACAACAGCGTGTCGGGGCAGGGCGAGTTCTTCGAGGGCGCGATGACGGCGGGTTACCCCTCCGACGCCACCGAGAACGCCGTCCAGGCCGGCATCACCGCCGCCGGGTACGGGACGTCGGGCGGCGGGAGCGGTACCACCGGTGCGCTGCATGCGGTGGGCGCGGGCAAGTGCCTGGAGGTACCGGGCAGTTCGACGACACCGGGCACGCAGACGCAGATCCGGGACTGCTCCGGCGGGGCCAACCAGACCTGGTCCGAGAGCACCTCCGGTGAGCTGACCGTCTCCCTCGCAGGCAACCGCCTGTGCCTGGACGCCTCCGGGCAGGGCACCAGCCCCGGCACGAAGGTCATCACCTGGACCTGCAACGGCCAGAGCAACCAGCAATGGACGCTCAACGCGGGCGGCACCGTCACCAGCGCCCTGTCCGGGCTGTGCCTGGACGTGTCGGGCGCCGCCACCGCCAACGGAACGCCCGTGCAGCTGTGGACCTGCAACGGCCAGTCCAACCAGAAATGGACGCTGAACTGACCCCGTGCGCCCATGCGCCCGACTCCGGGGCGGCGGCCTGCCATCGTCGCCCCGACCCAGGAGGACCCGATGAGGATGAGAGCGAGATCCGGCCTTGCGGCACTGGTGAGCGGCATCGTCTTGGCACTCGTCATGGCGCTGCTGGCGACGGCCCCGAGCCAGGCCGCCGCCGGCACGTCGCTGCGCGTCGACCTGGCCTCGCCCCGGGGACCGTCGACCGGCGTGGGGGAGGGGTTCCTCTACGGCATCAGCCAGGACGGCACCCAGCCCGTCGACCAGTTCCTCCAACCGCTGGGCATCAACGCGTTCCGCGGCGGCGGATGGTTCTCCGGCGGCTGGATCAGGGACGGCTACCAGTACGGGTCCGCGACCCGGGCCGACCTCGACTCGATCACCGCCCAGGCCCGGCGACTCACCCGGCCGCCCTACCACGCGCAGTACCAGGTGCTGGTCAGCGACATCTACGGCGTCAACGGCGGCCAGCCCTCGAACACCAGATACCCGTGCGACAACGGCGACTGCTCGAACTGGATCAGCTTCATCGACGCCACGGTGGGGGCCCTTCAGACGTCAGGGCTCACGTTCTCCTACGACATCTGGAACGAGCCGGACATCTCCGTGTTCTGGACCCGGGGTGTCAACAGCGCCCAGTACTTCCAGATGTGGGACACCGCCTACCGGGAGATCCGGCGCATCGCCCCCGGGGCGCGGATCGTGGGGCCGTCGCTGGCGTTCACCCCGCAGCGCAACCCGGCGCAGTGGCAGACCTGGCTCGCGCACGTCAAAGCCGCCGGCACCGTTCCCGACATGATCAGCAACCACAACGAGGGTGACGTCGACGACCCCGTCACCGTCGCCCAGAGTCTGCGCAACGCCCTGAGCTCGGCGGGCATCGGCCCGCTGCCTCTGTCCTCGAACGAGTACCAGCCCGCCGACCGGCAGACCGCCGGTGTGACGGCCTGGTACCTGGCCCGGTTCGCGCAGTCCGGATACACCAACGCCATGCGCGGCAACTGGGTCTGCTGCGTCACGCCGAACCTGACCGGAGTGCTGACCCAGAGCGGAGGCACCTGGCAGCCGACCGGCAACTGGTGGGCGCTTCGGGACTACGCCGACATGACGGGAACCCTGGTCGACACCTCCGGGCAGATCGGCTCCACGGCCGTGGCCGCCTCCGAGGACTCCACCGCCAAACGCGCCGTGGCGCTCATCGGCGACTCCAACGGGTACACCGGCGCCGCGTCCGTGACCTTCGACGGACTGTCCTCGGTGCCCTGGCTGGCGAACGCGGGCAACGTCCACGTCACCGTGCACCGCATCCCGGACCAGGCTCCGCTGAGTGCGCCGCAGACCGTGTACGACCAGACCGTGAGCGCCTCCGGCGGCTCGCTCACCGTGCCGCTCACCTTCCAGGCAACGCACGACGCGTTCGCCGTCTACCTGACCCCGGCCTCCTCCGGCGGCACGGGCTTCCCGGACGGCTACCACCAACTCGTCGTCGCCGACGACAACCTGTGCCTGGACGTCTACGGCAACTCCACCGCCGTGGGCGCCGTGATCGACCAGTGGACCTGCAACGGGCAGGACAACCAGCGGTTCCTGTTCGTGCCGGCCTCCGACGGCTACGGCGAACTGCGTGCCCAGCACTCCGGCCAGGACGTGGCGGTCGCGGCCAGTTCCACGACGGCCGGCACCCCGGACATCGTGCAGCAGGCCCCCGGCACCGCCGCCAACGCCCTCTGGCTGCCCGTGCGCCAGTCGGACGGCTCGTACACCTTCCAGAACCGCAACAGCGGCCTGTGCCTGGACGTCTACGGCGCCGGCAGCACCGCGGGACAGCAACTGGACCAGTGGCAGTGCAAGAACGCGCCGGGCACCAATCAGGACTTCCTCGTCCGCTGATACCGCACCCGACGCGGATCCCACCGACCTGCGAAAGGAACCCCCACCGTGTCAGCACTCAGACGGCTGCTGCGTCGCCTGCGCGCCTCGACGGCCGTGGTCACCGGCCTGCTCCTGGCCGTCGGCGGCCTGGTCGGCACCGTCGCCTCTCCGGCCCACGCCGCCACCTCGATCACCATCAACGGCGCGTCCACGGGGCGGACCTTCGACGGCGTCGGCGCGATCAGCGGAGGCGGAGGCAACAGCAGACTCCTGATCGACTACCCCGAGCCCCAGCGCGGCCAGATCCTCGACTACCTCTTCAGGCCCGGCTACGGGGCCTCGCTGCAGATCCTCAAGGCCGAGATCGGCGGGGACACCAACTCCACCTCCGGCGCCGAGCCGAGCCACCAGCACACCCGTTCCGACCTGAACTGCGACCGGGGCTACGAATGGTGGCTCATGGAGCAGGCCAAGGCCCGCAACCCGGACATCAAGCTCTACGGCCTGGCCTGGGGCGCGCCGGGCTGGATCGGCGGCGGGAACTTCTGGTCCAGCGACATGGTCAACTACCTGGTCTCCTGGCTGGGTTGTGCCAGACAGCACGGCCTCGCCATCGACTACCTCGGTGGCTGGAACGAGCGCGGCTACAACGTGTCCTGGTACGAGCAACTGCGCAGCGCGCTCGACTCCAACGGCTACGGCAGCGTCAAGATCGTCGCGGCCGACTCGGACTGGACCGTCGCCAACGACGTCAACTCCAACTCGGCGTTCGCCGCCGCGGTGAGCGTCATCGGCACGCACTACCCCTGCGGTTACCGCTCCTCCCAGTCCAACTGCTCGGTGCCGTCGGCCGCCACGACGTCCGGCAAGCCCCTGTGGGCCAGTGAGAACGGCTCGGACGACTACAACGCGGGAGCCCCCGCCATGGCCCGCGGCATCAACCGCGGCTACATCGACGGCAGGATGACCGCATACCTCAACTGGCCGGTCGTCGCGGCCATCACACCGAACCTGCCGTACCCCACCATGGGCCTCGCCCTGGCCGCACAGCCCTGGTCCGGACACTACGCGATCGGCAAGAACACCTGGGTCATGGCGCACACCAGCCAGTTCACCGCCCCGGGCTGGAAGTACCTCGACTCCTCCAGCGGCTACATCGGCGGCAACCGGAACAACGGCAGCTACGTCTCGCTGAAGTCCCCGAACAGCTCCGACTACTCCACCGTCATCGAGACGATGGACGCCGGCAACGCCCAGACCCTCGACTTCAACGTCACCGGTGGCCTGTCCGGCGCAACCGTCCACGTCTGGTCGACCGACGTCAACTCCTCCAACCCGGCCGACTACTTCGTGCACACCGCCGACATCACGCCCTCCGGCGGAGGCTTCAGCCTGACCGTGCAGCCCCATCGCCTCTACACCCTGACCACCACCACCGGGCAGGGCAAGGGCACCGCCACCGGCCCCGCCCAGGGCGCCATGAGCCTGCCGTACGGCGACACCTTCGACGGCTACACGGCCGGCACCGAGGCGAAGTACCTCATGGACTGGCAGGGCGCCTTCGAGGTGACGGCCTGCGGCGGCGGCCGCGGCGGCAGGTGCGTGCGCCAGATGAGCCCGCAGAAGCCGATCACCTGGGACGCGCTGTCCGATCCGCACGCCCTGCTCGGTGACGTGGGCTGGAGCAACTACACCGTCTCGTCCGACGTGCTGCTGGAGCAGCCGGGATACGCCGAGCTGATCGGCCGTGCGAACGGCCAGGACTACAGCAGCACCGGCGGTCTGAACGCCTACCACCTGAGGGTGAGCGACACCGGTGCCTGGTCGATCCTGAACTCGGGCGCCAACGGCACCGTCTCCACCCTCGCCCGCGGGACGACCACGGCGCTGGGCACCAACCGGTGGCACACTCTCGCGCTCACCTTCTCCGGAACCACCATCAGCGCGGTCGTGGACGGCTCCACGGTCGGCTCCGCCAACGACCGCACCTGGGCCGGCGGACAGATCGGCTACGCGACCAGCCAGGGGGAGACGGCACAGTTCGACAACCTCTCGCTCACCCCCGGAAGCGGCGGTGCAGGAGGCGGTACGACCGGCCCGATCGTCGGGGCCGCCTCCGGCCGGTGTGTGGACGTGCCCAACCAGTCGCAGACCTCCGGAACCCAGGTGGAGCTGTGGGACTGCAACGGCGGCAGCAACCAGCAGTGGACCAGCACACCGGCCCGTGAACTGCGGGTCTACGGCAACGCCTGCCTGGACGCGGCGGCCAGCGGTACCAGCCCCGGCACCAAGGTCGACATCTCGGGCTGCACCGGCGCCGCCAACCAGCAGTGGACCCTCAACGCCGACGGCACGATCACCGGCGCCCAGTCGGGCCTGTGCCTGGACGCCACCGGCGCGGGAACGGCCAACGGCACCCTGCTGGAGCTGTGGACATGCACCGGCGCCGGCAACCAGAAGTGGACACGCGAGTGACCGGCGCCGGCCGAGACCGCCCACCTCGTCACCTGCCCCTGAAGGACCCCCACATGACTGCCTCCCCCCGCCCGATCGGCCGACGCCGCCTGCTCGCGGCGACCGGCGCGGCCACGGCCGTAGGACTGCTGCGGTTCGCACCCCAGGCGGCCGCCACCGACGGCCCCGCGAGCTACACCGCGAGCTGGTCCTCCGTGGACCAGCACCCCCCGGCACCTGCCTGGTTCAAGGACGCCAAGTTCGGCATCTACTACCACTGGGGCGCCTTCAGCGTCCCCGCCTTCGGCAACGAGTGGTACCCGCGCAACATGTACATCGGCGGCTCGAACGAGAACAAGCACCACATCGCCACCTACGGCGACCCCTCGGTGTGGCCATACCACAACTTCATCGACGGCGCCCGCGACAAGGCCGGCAACTTCGTGCAGTTCGCGCCCAGACCGGCCTCCCAGGGCGGCAGTTGGGACCCCGACGCCTGGGCCCGGCTGTTCAAGTCCGCGGGCGCCAGGTTCGCCGGGCCGGTCGCCGAACACCACGACGGCTTCTCGATGTGGAACAGCCGTGCCAACCCGTGGAACTCCGTCCAGCACGGCCCCCGGCTCGACCTGGTCGCCCTGCACGCCAGGGCCATCCGTGCCCAGGGCCTGAAGTTCATGGCCTCCCTCCACCACGCCTACCACTTCAACGGCTACTACGACCACGTGCCGTCCCAGTCCGACCCGGCCCTGCGCATCCTCTACGGCCAACAGGGAACGGCGGCCGAGAACAAGCTCTGGTACGACAAGCTGATCGAGGTCATCGACGGCTACCAGCCCGACCTGCTCTGGCAGGACTTCGACCTGAACCTGGTACAGGAGTCCTACCGGCTGCAGTTCCTCGCGCACTACTACAACCAGGCGGTCGCCTGGAACACTGATGTGGCCGCGACCTACAAGGACGGCCTCGACAACAAGGGCGAGGTCTTCGACTTCGAACGCGGCGGCCCGGCAGATCTGCTCACGCCCTACTGGCTGACGGACGACAGCATCTCCTCCTCCAGCTGGTGCTACACGGTGGGCATCGGCTACTACTCGACGCAGGCGCTGCTGCACTCGCTGATCGACCGGGTCAGCAAGGGCGGCACCATGCTGCTGAACATCGCCCCCATGGCCGACGGCACCATCCCCTCCGGGCAGCAGTCGATCCTGCTCGCCATGGGGGACTGGCTCGGCCGCTTCGGCGAGGCGGTCTACGGCACCCGCTCCTGGTCCAGCTACGGCGAGGGCCCCACGAAGATGGGCGGCGGCTCCTTCAGCGGACCGGTGGCCGGCAAACCGCAGGACATCCGCTTCACCCGCAGCCAGGACAACAAGGTCCTCTACGCCACCGCGCTGGGCTGGCAGGGCGCCACCATGACCGTCACCACGCTGAACTCCAACCGGATCAACCTCACCACCCTGACCGGCGCGCAGCTGTTGAACAACGCCACCGGCACCTACGTCAACCTGCCGGCACCCACCCAGGACGCCTCCGGCCTGCATCTGACCATGCCCTCGACGAACCCGCCGTTCAACGCCCTCGCCTACACGGTCAAGCTCACCTTCTCCGGCGAGATCCCCGTCCTGGACGCACCCGGCGGTTCCACCACCTGGATGAAGATCGCCAACGTGACCAGCGGTCTGGTCCTGGACAGCGGGGGCAACGTCGCCTCCGGCTCCAACCTCAAGCAGTGGAACTACGACGGCAGCGCCAATCTGCAGTGGCAGCTGATCGACCTCGGTAACGGTTACCACCGGATCATGAACCGCGCCAACGGCCTGGCCGCCGACAGCTGGGGCAACTCCGCCAACGGCGCACCCGCCCGGCAGGAGGCGTGGAACGGCGGCAACAACCAGCAGTGGTCGTTGAACAGCCTCGGCGGCAACCGCTACCAGATCATCAACCGCGGCACCGGCACCGCCCTCGACGGCAGCGGCAGTACCGCGGTGGGGTCGACCACGGTGCTGTGGGCGCCGAACTCCAGCACCAACAACCAATGGACCGTCACTGGCGTGTGAACCACGCCGAGAACCGACGCGCACAGTCATCCCTCGAGAACGGAAGAAGGAGCGCATGAAACCCAAACCGCTCTTACTGCCCGTCGTGGCGGCGATGCTTCTCGTCCTGTCAGTCGCCGGGACCTCGTTCGGCAGAAGCGCCGCCGCACCCCCGTCGGTCACTGCGGCCGCCGGGTCGACGGCGGGCTGCGGGAAGGCCCCGGCCCTGACGAGTGGCAACCACACCATCCAGAGCGGTGGGCAGACCCGTAGCTATATCCTCCGGATCCCCGCCGGCTACGACCCCAACCACCCCTACCGGCTGATCTTCGGCTTCCACTGGCGCGGCGGCACGGCGGGCGACGTCGACTCCGGCGGAACCGACGGATACAACTGGTCCTACTACGGCCTGCGGCGCCTCGCGGACAACGCGAACAACAGCACGATCTTCGTCGCCCCTCAGGGCATCGGCAACGGCTGGGCCAATTCCGGCGGTCAGGACGTGGCCTTCGTCGACGCGATGGTCAGCCAGATCGAAGCGGGCCTGTGCGTCGACACCACCCAGGTGTTCTCCGCGGGCTTCAGCTACGGCGGTGCGATGTCCTATGCCCTCGCCTGCGCACGGGCGACCGTCTTCCGCGCGGTCGCGGTCTACTCCGGCGCGAACCTGAGCGGCTGCAACGGCGGCACCCAGCCCATCGCCTACATGGGCCTGCACGGCCTTCGGGACAACGTGCTGCCCATCCAGTCGGGACGGGACCTGCGCGACACCTTCGTCCGGACGAACGGCTGCACCCCGCAGAACCCGCCCGAACCGGCCTACGGAAGCCTGACCCACATCATCACCACCTACTCCGGATGCCGGTCCGGCTACCCCGTCGTGTGGGCGGCGTTCGACGGAGCGGGCCACGACCCCGGCCCGATAGACGGTTCCACCGGTGACGGCTGGCGCACCTGGACGTCGGCCGCGGTGTGGCAGTTCTTCACCCAGTTCGGCTCCAGCACGCCACCGCCTCCGCCTCCGCCGTCCGGCAGCCAGGAGATCGTCGGCCAGCAGTCGGGGCGCTGCCTCGACATCAACAACTCCACCACCGCCAACGGCACCCAGGCACAGCTGTGGGACTGCAACGGTGGCTCCAACCAGCGGTGGACCTATACCGCCGCCAAGCAATTGATGGTCTACGGCACCAAGTGCCTGGGAGTGGGCCAGTCCGCGGGCAGCGGCACCCCGGCGGCGATCTGGGACTGCAGCGGGCAGGCGGACCAGCAGTGGAACGTCAATGCCGACGGCACGATCACAGCGGCGCAATCGGGACTCTGCCTGGACGCCGGCGGCCAGGCGACCGGCAACGGGACGAAGGTCCAGCTGTGGACCTGCACGGGCGGCGCGAACCAGCACTGGCGCCTGCAGAACTGACAGAAGGGGCCGGGCACGGCACAATCCGGCCCGGCCCCGGCTTCGAACCACTGGGGTGTCACCCTGGTGCGAGCGCGGCTGGAGCGCGGTTTCCTGTGGACATGCCGGGTCAGCACATCCACAGAAGAGAGGCCCAGCCATGACCGTCCCGCTTCCCGTGGTCTTCGTCCACGGGCTCTGGCTGCACAGCACCTCCTGGCAACCCTGGATCGACCTGTTCCGCGAGGAGGGCTACGACCCCTCGGCGCCCGGGTGGCCCGGCGACCCCGACACCGTGGAGGAGGCCCGCCAGAACCCCGAGAGCGTCGCCGGCTACGGCATCGACGACGTCGTGGAACACTACGCGGCCCTGATCGAGACCCTGCCCGCGCGGCCCATCCTGATCGGTCACTCCTTCGGCGGGATGATCGCGCAGAAGCTGCTCGGCCAGGACCGCGCCGCGGCGGCCGTCGCGATCGACGCCGCGCAGATCAAGGGCGTTCTGCCGCTGCCGCTGTCCGCGCTCAAGGCGACGTTCCCGGTCTTCAGGAATCCGACCAACAAGCGCCGGTCGGTCTCCCTGACCCCGGAGCAGTTCCGGTTCGCCTTCGGCAACGCCATCCCGGACGAGGAATCGGCGGCCCTGTACGAGCGCTGGACCATTCCCGCGCCGGGCAAGCCGCTCTACGAGGCCGCCTCCGCCAACTTCAACCCCCACTCGCCCGCGAAGGTCGACACGAAGAACAGCGGACGCGGCCCGCTGCTGCTCATCTCCGGCGGCAAGGATCACACCGTGCCCGAGGTCGTCACCCGGGCCACCCTCAAGCAGTACCGGCACTCCGAGGCCGTCACCGACATCATCAACTTCCCCGACCGCGGGCACTCCCTGACGATCGACGGCGGCTGGCGCGAGGTCGCGGACACCGTGCTGAACTGGCTGCGGAAGCAGAGCCTGGGGACCGGCCGATGACGTCGACCTCCCGGGGCACAGCGAACCCCGGTTCAGACGCCGGCGTGGCCGGGCGGACCGTGGTGGTCACCGGCGCCGGGCGCGGCATCGGACTGGCCGTCGTCGAGGCCTTCCTCGCGGCCGGCTCCCGCGTCGTGGCCGGATCGAGGGAACGTACCGAAGCCCTCGACGCACTCGTGAAGCAGGGCGCCGAGCTCACCGTCGTGGAAGTCGACCTCGCGACCCCCGACGGACCGGCCGCGCTGGTCGCCGAAGCCGTAGCGGTCCACGGCGGTGTCGACGTCCTGGTCAACAACGTCGGCGCGGTACGGCCGCGGATCGACGGCTTCCTGGCCGTGACGGACGAGGACTGGGAGTGGACGTTCACGGTCAACCTCATGGCCGCCGTCCGCACCACCCGGGCCGCCCTGCCGCACCTGCTCGCCACCGGCGAGGGGCGTATCGTCACCGTCTCCTCCGTCAACGCCAGACTGCCGGACCCGCTGGTCATCGACTACGGCGCGGCCAAGGCGGCGTTGACCAACTTCTGCAAGGCCCTGTCCAAGGAGGTGGGGCCGCAGGGCGTGCGGGTGAACACCATCGGCCCCGGCCCGGTGGAGACGGCGCTGTGGCAGGGCGCGGGCGGAGTCGCCGCCACCGTCGGCGAGTCCCGGGGCGTGGACCCCAGTGAGGTGGCGCGCGGCGCGGCGGACCAGTCGGTGACCGGCCGTTTCACCCGCCCGGAAGAGGTGGCCGATCTCGTCCTCTACCTCGCCGGTCCGGCGGCGGCGAACATCACCGGCGCCGACTTCGTCATCGACGGCGGGCTCGTCGAGTCCCTCTGATCCGCCGTCACGGGACGGCCGTCAGCGACATCTCCACTCCTCGCTCACCCCCCACCTCCTCTGGAGTGATCAGTGAGATTACGCCTGCCCCGATCCCGCCGTCTGGCGGCCGGGGTCATCGCCCTGGCCGTCGGCCTCGGCGCGACCACCCTCACGTCCGCGGCCTCCGCCAAGCCGGCACCGTCGGCAGGTGAACGGATGCCCGCCGGCTTCAGCGAGCACAGGACCCGCGTCGCCGGAACCGGCATCAACTACGTGATCGGCGGCCACGGACCGACTCTGGTCCTGATCCACGGCTATCCCCAGACCTGGTACGAGTGGCACGGCGTCATGCCCGCGCTCGCCCGGCACTACACCGTCATCGCCCCGGACCTGCCCGGCGCGGGCCACAGCGACGCCCCGGCGTCCGGATACGACAAGAAGACCATGGCCGCGAAGCTGCACGCACTGCTGGTGTCGCTCGGCAAGGACCATGACGTGAACGTCGTCGGCCACGACATCGGCACGATGGTCGCCTACTCCTACGCCGCGCAGTACCCGCGCAGCGTCAGGAAACTCGTACTCAGCGAGGCACCCATCCCGGACCAGGCCATCTACCAGCACCCCGCGCTGACGGCCCAGGGCCCCGGCGCATGGCACTTCGGCTTCTTCTCCTTGCGAACCGGCCTACCGGAGAGCCTGATCCGGGGCCGGGAGCTGGCCTGGACGACCGGCTTCATGCGCGGCATCGCCGTACACAAGGACGCCCTGGCCCCGGACGACCTCAAGGTCTTCGCCTCCTACCTCCGCGACCACGCGCGCCTCGAAGCGAGCTTCGCGTGGTTCAGGACCTTCCCGCAGGACATCGCCGACAACGCGCGGTTCCGGAAGAAGCCCCTCACCATGCCGGTCCTCGCGATCGGCGCCTCCGCCAGCCTCGGTTCGTCCGTCGCGCACCAGGCAGGCCAGTACGCCACCCATGTCACCCCGGCCGTCGTCCCCGACTCCGGCCACTGGATCTACGAGGAGCACCCGAAAGAGATGACCGAGATACTGCTGCAATTCCTGGGGGAGCACCGATGACGTCAGGAGCGCGAGTGACGGGGTTCTTCCCCACCTTCGCCCCCACGGCCGAACGCGAACCCTTCTGGTTCCTCGGCGGCCAGGCCAGGATCCTGCTTCCCGGCACCGCGACCGACAACCGGCTCAGCCTGATGGAGTTCGCCGACCCGGTCGGCCACGCACCGCCGCACCACGTCCACGAGGACGAGGAGGAGGTCTGGTTCGTCCTCGACGGCGAGGTGACGTTCTTCATCGGTGACCAGCGCCACGACCTGGTCGCCGGCCAGGTCGCCCACGGGCCGCGCGGCATCCCGCACAGCTACCTGGTGCGCTCGCCGGAAGGGGCGCGGATCGCGGTGCTGTTCAGCCCGGCCTGGATCGAGGAGTACTTCAGGGCCAACGGCACCCCCGTCGCCGAAGCGGGAGACCTGCCGCCGGAGTTCGATCTCGGGGCGGTCGTGGCCCCCGCCGAGGCCTTCCACCTGCGGGTCACCGGACCGCCGCCGTCCCTGTGAGGGAGACCGCCCCCTCAAGGGCTGGAAAGACGAGGAGAACGGCCATGGAAGGCAACGAACCCGTCCGAGCCCACCAGGGCGGCAAACGCCGAAGAAAGCGGATGCTCACGACGCTGGCCGTGGGAACGCTGCTGGCGGTCCCGGCGATGTCCGCCGCCACACCCGCCGGCACGGCGTCCACCGCCAACGCCACGAAGGCGTCGGCGGCACCGAAGTCCCCGAAGCCGACCGTGGTCCTGGTCCACGGTGCCTTCGCGGACTCGTCGAGCTGGGACGCGGTCACAGCACGGCTCCAGCGCCAGGGCTATCCCGTCATCGGGGTCGCGAACCCGCTGCGTGGCCTGGCGGACGACTCGGCCTACGTCTCCAGCGTCCTGGACACCGTTCCGGGGCCGGTCGTCCTGGTCGGCCACTCCTACGGAGGCGCCGTCATCACCGACGCGGCGGTCGGCCACCCCCAGGTCAAGGCGCTGGTCTACATCGCCGCGTTCGCCCCCGACCAGGGCGAGTCCGGCCTGGCGATCCTCGCAAAGTACCCCGGCAGCAGTCTCCCGCCGGCGCTGACGGTC
Organism: Streptomyces sp. NPDC002144; assembly: GCF_053593695.1. NCBI lineage: Bacteria > Bacillati > Actinomycetota > Actinomycetes > Kitasatosporales > Streptomycetaceae > Streptomyces > Streptomyces sp. NPDC002144. Next base: position 37,196 of record NZ_JBSFDB010000050.1, on the reverse strand, counting down.
CGCCCGTTCCCGGGCGGGCAGGACGCCTACGTCAACCCCGCCGACTTCCGGCAGGTCTTCGCCGCCGACGTCCCGGCCGGCAAGACCCGGCTGATGGCGGCGGGGCAACGGCCGGTGGCGCTGGCCGCCCTCCAACAACCCAGCAGCGCCCCGGCGTGGAAGACCCTTCCCTCCTGGTTCCTGGTCGCAGGCGCCGACCACGCCATCCCACCCGCCGCGGAGCAGGCGATGGCCCTCCGCGCGGGTTCGCACACCGAGGTGATCCCCACCGCCTCGCACGCCGTCCTCGTCTCACACCCCGGCGCCACCGCACGCCTCATCGAAACCGCCGCCCGCGCCACCTCCTGACCCGGCATCAACGCTCTGTCCAGCAATCCCCGAAGGGAAGCCGACATGCCCTACACCACGGTCGGACAAGAGAACAGCACAGACATCGAGCTGTACTACGAGGACCACGGCAGCGGACAACCCGTCGTCCTGATCCACGGCTACCCGCTCGACGGCCACTCCTGGGAGAAGCAGCTCCCTGCCCTGCTCGACGCCGGACACCGGGTCATCACCTACGACCGGCGCGGCTTCGGCCGGTCGTCGCAGCCGACCACGGGCTACGAGCCGCATCAGCGAAGAGGCCGTGCGGGCCGGCTGGAACGTGGCAGCGGGTGCGTCGGCGTACGCGTCGGTGGCGTGCGTGCCCACCTGGCTCACCGACTTCCGCGCCGATGTCGCCAAGATCGACGTACCGACGTTGATCCTGCACGGCACGGGAGACCGGATCCTGCCGGTCGACGCCACCGGGCGGGCCTTCCACGCGCTGCTGCCCTCGGCCCAGTACGTCGAGATCGAGGGCGCCCCGCACGGCCTGCTGTGGACGCACGCCGAGGAGGTGAACGTCGCGCTGCTGGCCTTCCTGAGCAAGTGACACCGCGTCAGTCGACGGCGGTCGCCGGGCCAGGATCGCCGATCGCGCCGGGGATCTGCTTGCGTGAGGTGATGCCGAGCTTGCGGAACACCTTGCTCAGATGGAACTCGACCGTCGAGGCGGTGACGAACAACGTCGTCGCGATCTCCCCGTTGGTCAGTCCGGAGGCCGCCATGGACGCCACCTGCCGTTCCCTCGGTGTGAGATCGAACCGGGTCTCCTCCGACCGCCTGCGGGCCGTCGCCCCGGTGGCGAGCAGTTCGAGCCGGGCCCGCTCGGCGTACGGCACCGCACCGAAGGTGTCGAAGCTCTCGTACGCGGCACGCAACTGCTTCCTGGCCTCGGAGCGCCGCTTGCGGCGACGGAGCCACTCGCCGAACAGCAGCCGCGCGCGGGCCTGTTCCAGGGCCAGCGGACTCTGCTGCAGCAGTTCGACCGACTCCTGGTAGAACTTCCCGGCGTCGTCGCCGTCGGCCGTCAGTGCCCGGCCGACGGCCAGACTGCCCAGTGCCCACGGGGTGGCGGCGAGCGGGGCGCGTTCCTCCAGCCGGGCCAGGGCCGCGTTCGCGCCGGCTCGGTCGCCGGAACGGACACAGGCCTCGACCAGCAGCGGCAGAAAGAGGTTGCCGCAGGCCGGGGGGTCTTCCTCGAAGACCCTTCGGGCGTGCTTCATCGCCTGCCGGTAGCGGCCCCGCCCCAGCTCGAACAGGGTCAGTGCGTGCTGCGCCAGGAGTTGGAGCACGCCGTGGCCCATGCTCCTCATCCCGGCGGCCCGCCGGACCGCCGCACGCAGTTCGGCCTCGTGCCCGGTCAGGGCGAACAGGTGGAGCCGGTTGATGTCTCCGCCACCGAGGAAGCCGGTGGCGGCGGCGATCTCGTCGAACTCGGCGTAGCGGACCTCCGCCTGCGTGAACCGTCCGTCCAAGAGGTCGTGGCGCGCCTGGACGAGCAGCGTGATGCTCAGCGCGTACAGCGCGCCGCTGTCCCGGTCGGCCGCCGCGAGGCGATCGGTGAGTTCGCGCCCGGCCTGGACCTCCCACAGATCGTCGCAGGCCATGGAGAGCATCACCGCGAAGGGGCTGTTCGCGTCACCGATGCCGCCCTCGCGCCGCAGCGAGTCCAGGGCGGCGCGCAGCGCGGGCGCGCCGCGTTCGTAGCCCTCGGCCATGCGACGGGCCAGAGCCTCCATCAGAAGGTCGCGGCCGCCCCCGGTGGGGACCGGGGTGTGCTGCCGCGCGGTGAGGGCGGCGGCCGCGACCTCGGTCGGCGACGTGCCCTGCGTGCAGTCGTGGGCGACCAGTACGGCGTGGAGCGCCTCGCAGAGCAGTTCCCAGGTCAGCCCCGGGTCTTGCGGGCCGAGCCTGGTCACGGCGTCCATGAGCATCGCGGGTACATCGGCGACGGCGATCTGGAACATCTGCGCTGTCGCTCGTGTGCGCAGCTCGCGGGTGCGCAGCACCGGGCCACGGATGTCGGCCCCGGCGAGGTCCAGCGCGGTGTGCGCGGCGGGCGCGTCGCCGGACATCAGATGCGCCTGTGCCGCGTCGAGGAGACGTTCGGCGCGTTTGTCCGGGTCCTTGGTGAGGTCCGCGGCGCGCGAGAGGAGCAGAGCTTGCTGGGAGTATCCGCCGCGGGAGCGGGCCCGTTCGGAGGCGGCTTCCAGGTCGTCGGCGACGGCGTCGTCCGTTGTCTCCGTGGCTTCGGCCCGGTGCCAGGCGCGGCGGTCAGCGTCGCGTACGGGGTCGCAGGCGGCGGCCAGTGCCGCGTGCGCCCGGCGCAGCTCGCCCGGTTCGGCTCCGGCGTGCAGCGTCGAGCGGATCAGGGGATGGCGGAAGGCTGTCGGCGTGTCCCGGCCGAGGATTCCGGCGGCGATCGCGGGCTGCACGGCGCGGGCCGACAGCCCCAGGCGCCCGGCGGCCCGCCACATCATCCCCGTGTCGTCCGAGGGGGCCGTGGCGAGCAGGAGCAACAAGGTCGCGGTCTCGGGCGGCATGGCTTGGACCAGGCGTCGGAAATGGCCCTCGACAAGGCGGCTCACGGGCAGCGGATCGGGCAACGGGGCGACACCGGCCAGTTGTTCGGCGGCGAGGGCGTCGGTCAGCTCCAGCAGGGCGAGCGGATTTCCGCCGGTACCGGCGACGATCCGCTCGGCCACCGCCGAGTCCACCCGGCGGGTGGTGAAGGAGAGCAGGATCCTGGCCTCCGGCTCCGGCAGACCGGTCACGGCGTGCCCGCCCAGCGAGTCGAACAGACCGGTGTCCCCGAGTCCGTCGCGGAGGGCGATGATCATGCCCAGGGAGTCGGCATGCAGCCGCCGAGCGGTGAACGCCAGCGCCTCGGCGGATTCCCGGTCCACCCACTGCGCGTCGTCGAGCAGGAACAGCAGCGGCTGGTCGGCGGCGGCCTCGGACAGCAGTGTCAGCGTGGCGAGCCCGACCAGATACCGGTCCGCGGGCGGACCCGGGACCAGTCCCAGGGCCGCGTCGAGGGCGGTCCTCTGCGGTCCGGGCAACCGGTCCGTCCGGTTCAGGAAGGGCCGCAGCAAGCGGTGCAGTGTACCGAAGCCGAGACCGGTCTCGGACTCGACCGCGGTCAGGCGGACCACGCGAAGTTCCGCGGCCCGCTCCGCGGCGTACTCCAGCAGCCGGGTCTTGCCGATCCCGGGTTCGCCGGTCAGGACCAGGACTCCGCTGAGGCCCTCGCGCACGGCGTCGAGCAGCCCGCCGATGGCCTCCCGTTCGGCCCGGCGGCCGACCATCGGCGGCCCGGGTGCACGGTGGACGCCGTTCCACGCCATGGGACCGATCCCCCCTCGTCGATGTTCTGACGTGGGGAAACGCTACGAGCGCCGCGCCGGCGGAAGCGAGCGTCATGTGACGGTGGTCAGCGCAGTGCGCTGACCACCGTCCGCAGCTCGGCACGCGAGACCACGCCCAGCTTGGGGAAGATCCGGTGCAGATGCGAGCTGACGGTGCGGTGCGACAGATACAGCCGCTGGCCTATCTCGCGGTTGGTCAGCCCGTCCGCGGCGAGCTGGACGATCTGCAGTTCGTGGGCGGTCAGTTGGTCCCGGGCGTCGGGGGCCCGACGGCGGCTGGTCTCGCCCGAGGCGCGCAGTTCGCTGCGGGCCCGCTCCCCCCAGGGGATCGCACCGAGTGCGTCGAACATGTCGCGCGCGGCCCGGAGATGGTCGCGGGACTCGACACTGCGCCGCCGGCGCCGGAGCCATTCCCCGTAGGCCAGGTGGGTACGGGCCCTGATCAGCGGCCAGGCGCCGAGGTCGGCGCTCAGCGCGCCCGTGAAGAGCGGATCGGCGTCCTCGTCGGCGGCCAGCAGCGCCCGCACCAGGCGCAGTTCGGCGTGCAGTACCGGCGCGGAGGTCACCGTGGCGATCTCCTCCAGCTCCGTCACGATCGGCAGCACGGCCTCCAGCCGCCCGCAGTGCGTCGCCGCGTCGACGAGGTCCCCCACGGCGGTCAGCCGCAGGGCGACCTGGAACGCGGGATCGGCCGGATCGTGGAGCCGGCGGAGATGACCGAAGGCCTCCTCGAAGCGTCCCGCCCCCGACGCGGCCAGCCCGCGTGCCATCGACGCGGTGGCCAGCACCGGACGTGCCCCGGCCGGCAGCCCGATGCCCTCCGCCTCCTCGGCCAGCTCCAGGGCGGCATCCCCCTCACCGCGCAGCGCGGCCAGCTTGGCCGCGGTGGCGGTCATCAACGCGTACATCATCGTCTGGCTGGTCTCGCGCGCCAGCCGCCGTGACTCCTCGGTCGCGGCGATCGCCGCGCCGAGATCGCCGACCACGAGCGCGCTCCACGCGTCCGCACCCACCGTCCGGGCCAGCAGCCCCAGACGTCCCTGGGCGCGCAGGGGCGCACTACCGGCCGCGGAGAACGCCCGCGCCAGGTCGAAGCCGCCGACGAGGAGTGAGGCGGTGCTGAGCATGCGGTAGGAGCGGCCGTCGTCGCCCTCCTTCAGGGCGATGTGCCGGGCCCGGTCCAGGACGAAGGTGCCGCGGTCGACCGGGGCGGCGTAGGCGCAGATGGCCAGGCGCCACGGATCGAGTTCGTCCAGCTCCATCCGCTCCACCGCCCGCAGGACCGCTCGGCGGCCCTCCGGGCCCGGGTCGGACCAGAAGCACAGCTGCGCGGCGCTCCACAGGATCCGCAGCGCCAGCGCCCGGTCCTCCACGGCCAGCTCCTCGGCGAGCGCCGTCAGTGAGTTGGCTCCCGAGGCGTGGCTGTGCAGTCCCTCTTCGAAGCTGCCGCGCAGCCAGACGACCGTGGCGTGCTGCCGCCGCGACAGCGGCCCGGTGAGCGCCTGGTCCAGCAGCCGGGTCACCGTCTCGGGCCGGCCGAGTTCGACGGCGAAGTCGGCGGCCCGCAGCAGCCGTTCCGCCCGGCGGTCGGCGTCCTCGCTGAGCACGGCGGCCTGTTCGAGGGCCGTGACGGCTGCCGCGATGCCGCCACGATGCGCCGCGCGGTGAGCGGTGTCCTCCAACGCCGCGGCGACGGCTTCGTCCGGGTCCTCGGCAGCGGCGGCCCGGTGACGCAGCTGCCGGTCGGGGTGCTCGTCGAGTACGGCGGCGAGAGCGGCGTGCGCGGCGTGGCGGACGCCGGTGGGCATGGTCTGGTGGATCGCCGACCGCATCAGCGGATGCCCGAACCGCAGCTCCGTACCGACGACTTGGACGAGCCGAGCCCGTACGGCGGGGTCGAGCTCCGCGGTTCCCGCCGTGACGCCGGTCAACTGCCGGGTTGCGCGGTAGATCTCGGCGAGTGACGGGCTGTCGTTGAGGGCCGCGATCCGCAGCAGACTGCGGGTGATGTCAGGCAGGGTCTCCAGACGGTGGGTGAAGGCCCGCTCCAGCCGCTCGGTGAGCGGCAGCTGCGACAGGTGCGGGTCCGCCGACGCGCCGAGGGTCCGGGAGAGTTCGGTCAGGGCCAAGGGGTTCCCCGCCGCCTCGGCCAGCAGCCGGCGATGCGCGGTCGGGCGCAGCTGCGGGGCGTGGTCCGCCAGGAGCTCCCGCGCCTGGCCGTCCGTGAGCGGCCCCAGGGTCAGGGAGGTGAGCTCGTCGGAGTCCAGACGCGACCGGTAGCCCTCGCGTGCGGCTCCCACGATGACCACCGGCTCCGTGCCGATCCTTCGCGCCACGAAGGCCAGGACACTGGCCGTGGCGTCGTCGAGCCACTGGGCGTCGTCGACGAGGACCAGCACGGGCGCGAGCGCGGCCGCGTCGGCCAGGAGATTGAGAACCGCCAGACCGACCAGGAAGACGTCGGGCACGCCAGCCTCGGCGTGCCCGAGTGCGGTGTCCAGGGCCTGTTGGTGCGGCGCGGACAGCTCGGCGGCCGAGGCGGCCAGCGGACGCAGCACGAGTTGCAGACCGGCATAGGGGATGTCGCTCTCGGCCTCGACTCCGCTGGTGCGCAGCACACGGTAGCCGAGCCCCTCGGCGAGGCGTGCGGCCTCGGCGAGCAGCGCCGTCTTTCCGATACCGGGCGCCCCGCGGACCAGCACCGCGTCCTTGTGGCTCCGCGGCTCGGCCAACAGCCGGCGCAACAGGTCCAGCTGGTCGTCCCGACCGATGAGCTCCACGTTCCCCCCATCAGCCCGGGTCGCCGGACGCGGTCTGTTTGAAAGGTCAGACTACTGTGCCGCGTCCGTGGAGCTGAACGAAAAGGCCAGGCCGCGACGGTGGGTGGCTTCTACCTCGCCGCGCGCAGCGTTGCAGGCGAGATGGATGTGTAGGGAGGTTGTTCAGCCGAGCCTGCGCAGCACGTCGGCGACGGTGACCCGGTACGTCCGCAGCGCCCGCAGCCCCGCGGCATAGCGGTCACGGTGTCCGGCGATGTCCGCGGTCTGTTGCCGTGCCCGGACGGCGTGCCAGAGTTCGGCCGTGTGGTGACGGTGCTTGCAGGTGACGTCAGCGGTGGCGGTGGCCCGCTCCCGCGCCGTATGCCGCGTGTTGCCGTCACTGCCCCGCCACCAGGCGGTATCGGAGTACGCGGCCACGGGGTCGGGATAGCGGGTGAATCCCTGTTCGGCCACACAGCGGGACCACACGTCCCACGCCGCGCGCAGACGCGGGTCGCGCTTGACGGCCTTGTCGACCTCGATCTGCCGGGTCTGCGCGTAGAGCCAGTCCCGCTTCACGTCGATGCCGCGCATCAGCCGCCGGCTCGCCTCCGCGTTGCAGGAGGGGAAGTCCGCATACTCGGCGCTGGTCATCCGGCGGCCCTTCGGTCGCGGAATCGAGGATTTCGCCGGGTCCCAGCCGTAGCCCCAGCGACGGGCGGCGGCAAGGTCCAGGACGCCGTAGAGGGTGCCGACCGCGGTGGCGACGATGGGATCGCTGGGGTACCGGGGGTCGAGCGGGAAGTCCGGATGGCCGTGCCGTGCCATGCACTGCCGGACCAGCAACGCCGAAGCCCGCTGCGATCGCTGGTAGTCCTGGGACGTGAATTCGTAGCGATCAGCTGGGAAGGGGCCCGGGTCGGACCCCGTAAGGATGACGTCGGTTCCCCGTGCGCGGCGGCGTCTCGATCCGTTGACGTGATGGTGCGGTTGGTTCTGGGTGCCCGGCCCCGGCGGGTAGTCGAAACGCAGTAGCTGGACGACTTCAACGCCCACATCGTCGGCGAGATCCAGGTGGTCCACGAGTTCCGCTGAGGCGGGGAGGCCTGCCGACGGGGCACGCTGCGGTGCGATGATCCCGGCGTGGCTGGTTTGATCACGGCGTCGGAGCTGTCCTAGGCAGGCCCGTTCACCGGGCTGAGCCCGCGTGGCTTCGGGAAGCTGGTGGCCATGCTGCCTCGAGGCGACGGGGTCCACCACGCCATGCTCGGCATCGCCCGGATGCACAACTCAAAGATCATTTACGGGACGGCCTTCAGGAGTTATAGCCGGGCACCCGCCCCACGACGCCTCGGCGCGCGACCTTCGCCGGGTCGCGCGCGATATCGGAGGCTACTTGAAATTGCGGACCAGCGGGGCACCGTTCGGGGGCTTCGTCACCTGGAATGTCTTGCTGTACGTATTCTTGTCGTTGTCACTGTCCACGCACGTGATGAGTGCGGTGGCCTTCGTGCCGTTCGTCGGAATTCCGGTGAGTACGACCGTGTAGTCCTCGGTCTCGTCCTCGCCGGGGAGTTCATCCGTGCCGGCCTTTCCCTTGGTGGGCGTTATCTTGATGCTGTCCGGTGTGGAATCCCCGAATCGGGCACAACTCACGGTTCCCTTGACCGTGACCTTCACGGCGGCGTGTGCCGTGCCGGTTGCCACGAGCGGAGCTGCGAGTGCCAGCGAAGCCACGACCGCGACAGAGCCGATGGTCTTCCTCGTGCTGATGCTGAGATTTCGCATGTCAGACTCCCACTGATTTCGGACGGATTTGCCGAAGGCGGGGTGCAAGAAAGCAGGCAGCGGCGTCGGAACGGCGCGAGATGGGTGCTCCCCACCCTTTGTTTCCCCACATATGAAATCGACTGCGCTTCGCACTGGATAGCGCGGCGCGTCCGTGAGAAACCGGTCTATTCCGGCCTCCGACGCCGACAGCGTCTGTATTCGACCCTAGCGAGCGGTGGTCACCATGTCCACTTATGCCCCAGTGCCCTTGATTGACCCGTCAATCAAAGTGACAACGCCGCGAGGACCATAAAACTCCTGACGTTGCCGATGCCGGTCGGGCGGGCTGATGGAAGAGGGCGGGAACGTTCACGCGGCGGTGGCGGCGCACCCCAGGTCCCCCGCACGGCCTGCCGGGGCGCGACAGGCGTCGGGGGAGGGCTTGCCATGGAAGCCGGCGCTCTGGAGCAGACTCACGTGCCGCACATGGTCTCCGAGCCGCCGCACTCGCCCGCGGACAGGACCGGGTTCTACGGGCTTGGCTGGAACGTGAGCTACGACGACCAGGGCAGGCTGAAGCTCGGCCACTCCGGCGGCTTCGCGCTGGGGGCGGCCACCACCGTCACCTTGCTGCCCTCTGAGAAGCTAGGCATCGTCGTCCTGACCAACGGCGAGCCCATCGGTGTGCCCGAGGCGATCTCCGCCACGTTCCTCGACACCGCGCAGACGGGCGGGCCGACCGTCGACTGGCTCAAGTTCCTCGGGCCGTTCTTCCAGCAGACCCTGCAAGGGGAACATTCGCAGGTCGACTACAGCAGGCCCCCGGCCACGCCCGCGCCCGCCAAGGCAAACAGCGCCTACACCGGGACGTACACCAATGAGTACTACGGTCCTTTGACGGTCAGCGCCCAGGGCAACGAACTCACCATGCAGCTCGGGCCCAAGAAGCAACGGTTCGTCTTGGCCCACTACGACGGTGACACCTTCAGCTACCGCACCACGGGCGAATTGGCCGTCGGCCTCACGGGCGTGACCTTCACCGTCGGCTCCGGCGCACGCGCCGAGAAGGTCCGGGTCGAGAACCTCGACACGAGCGGTCTCGGCACCTTCACGAGGAAGGACTAGCCCGCCACCACATCCGGCGGCGGGCCGTGGCCTCAGGCAGACCCGGCAGACCGCCCGTCGCGCACTGAAGACCGTCCTGGACCAGGACGACATCCCCACCGCGTCTCTGCTCTCGTCCGTGCGGTCGTCCAGGCCGGATTCCGCGGTCGGCAGGGCGGCAAGGTTCCGGCAAGGTTCCGGCAAGGCTTCCGGCCCATGGTCGGCATGTGCACCGAGGCGACCACGCCGGCCACCGGAGCGGAAGGTCCCGCCGGCGCACGTTCCTCGTGCATCTGCGCGAGGGACGTGGGACAAGGGAGAGGGAAACCATGCGAACGACACGACGGGCACGCCTGGCTTCGTTGACGGCGGTGGCGGCGCTCGCCGTCCCGGCGCTGGTGGTGGGTGGCACTGGAACGGCGTCGGCGCAGGTGGCGCCGAAGACGGCTGCCGCTGAGGTCGAGTGCACCGGCTTCACCAACGTGAGTGTTGGTGGCGGTTGGTACCTCCATGTGCCGTCGGCGGGCTCGGGAAACTACAACTGCGTAGTGGTCCGGGGGATGAACGGCATCCCCGTACTGGTCGTGCAGGAGAGCCTCAACACCTGCTTCGGCCAGGACATCGCGGAGGACCGGGACTTCGGCGGCAACACTGAGCGAGCAGTGAAGAACGCCCAGACGGCGATCAACGAGACCTGGAGCACCGCCAAGCTGAAGGTAGACGGCCGTTTCGGCCCCAAGACCAGCTCCTGGTTCGTCTTTGAGGCATATGACTACTCCAACGGCCAAAATGGCAGCCACACGGGCTTCTGCTACAGGCGTCCTTGACGTGTCAGCACGGCGGCTTGATGTGCGGACATGCTGCCTGCCATAAGTAGGCGAAGGACGACCTGGGCGACCCCTCACTCAGGATCCGGCCGGCAGGCCGAGTTGGCGCAGCCGGGCGCGGACGCCGTCCGAGTCCGGCACGCCGAGTTCGTCGAGGATGTCCGTCGCGCGGCGCGCGGCACGCTGGGCCGCCGGGGCGTCGCCGGTGGCCCGGTGGCTCTCGCTGAGGTGGGCCAGCACGTCGGCCTCGAAGTAGCGGTCCCCGAGACCGTGGAACAGCGCGACGGCGTTGTCGTAGCAGGCCGCGGCCCGGCGGTGGTCGCCCAGGTGCTGGTGAGCGTAGCCGAGGCTGTCCCAGGTGTCGGCCTGCCCGTCGCGGACGCCGAGTTCGGTGAAGAGCTCCAGCGCCTGCCCGCAGAACGCGAGGCACTGACGGTGGTCGCCGAGCTGCGCGTGGTACCAGCCCACCGAGTTCAGGGCACGGGCCTGACCGCTCCTGTGACCCAAGGAGGTGTACTGGTCAAGTGCCTCCCGGGCACAGGCCAGCGCCTCGGGGTAGGCGTCCCGCCGGGCGTGCAGGCGCGCCAGGTCGAGGTGGGTGTGGGCCAGCTCCGTTCGGTCGCCGAGGGCTTTGTGGAGATCCAGGGCGCGGGTGAGGTGGGTGAGCGCGTCGTCCAGCCGCGTCAGGCGGGTGCACGCGCGGCCGAGACCGCTGTGGGCGTCGGCCTGCCCGGCGGCGGAGGCCGAACGGAGTGCGGAGTGCAGCGCGGCCTCCTGGGCCGTGGCCCAGTCGGACCAGTGGCCGCGTCGCTGCAGGAACGTCGTCAGGGCGCGGGTCAGCTGCCAGGTCGGGGCATCCGGTGCATTGCGCGTGGCGGTTCCCGACCGGTGCACCACCGCCAGCAGCACGGGGTGCTCGGCTGTGAACCAGGCGAGAGCCTCTCCGTGGTCCGCGGCGTGTTCGGGGGAGACGCCGGGGACCACGGGCGGCAGCGCGATCGGATCTCGATGCGGATCCAGCATGCGGTCCGCGCAGTGGGCGGAGTGCAGATAGTGGCCGAACAAGCGGTCTTCGGCCGCTCGCGTCTCGCCGGCCGCGTTCACGGTCTCGGCGAGTTCGGCGGCGTACATCCGCAGCAGGTCGTGGAGTACGTATCTGCCGCGCGAGTGCTCTGTGAGCAGGCAACTGTCGGCCAGTGCGGTCAGTAGTCGGCCGGCGTCCCGGACGGGGATCCCGGCCAGGCTCGCGGCGGCGGGCACGCTGATGTCCGGGCCGGGGTGTACGCCGAGCAGCCGGAACATCCGGGCGGCCTGAGGGCTCAGGGTGCCGTACGACCAGGAGAACACGGCCCGTATGTCCGCCCGCGTGTCCTCGTTGCCGAAGCTGTCCAGCCCGGCGGGGGAGTCCTGCGCGTCCCGGAGTTCGGCGGCGAGCCGTGCCAGGCCGAGCCCCGGCTCGACGGCCGCGCGGGCCGCTACGATCACCAGGGCCAGCGGCAGCCGCGCGCAGCGGCTCACGATCTCGTCGACCGCCAGCGGTTCGGACATCACGCGCTCGGCCCCTATCCGGCGGGCGAGCAGCCGCCGGCACTCCGCCGCGGGCAGCACATCCAGGACAAGACTCCGGGCGCCTTCCAGGGCGATCAAGCCGGAGAGCCGGTTTCGGCTGGTCACCAGGGTGAAGCACCCTGGACTGCCGGGCAGGAACGCCCGTACCTGTTCGGCGTCCCGTGCGTTGTCGAGTATCACCAGCATCCGGCGTCCCGCCAGCATGCTCCGGTACAGCCCGGCCTGGGCCTCCGGGCTGACCGGCATGTGCTGGGGGAGCACGCCCAACGCCTCCAGCAGCCGGGGCAGCGCCTCGGCCGGGGTCACGGGTGCCCGTGAAGGCTCGAAACCATGGAGGTTCACGTAGATCTGGCCGTCCTCGAACCAGTCGGCCACCCGGTGCCCCCAGTGGACGGCCACGGCCGTCTTCCCTACGCCCGCGGTCCCGGAGAGGGTCGAGATCACGGCCACCGTGGGGCTGCCGATGTCGCCCGCGAGGATCTTGTCGAGCTGGGCCAGCTCCTCCTGCCGTCCGGTGAAAGCCGGTACGTCCAGGGGCAGATGGGCCAGAATCGGCGCGGACCGCGGACGTGCCGAAGGCGGCGGATCCGTGGCCTCGGCCGGCCGGGGGGCGCCCTGCAGGATCGTCTGGTGGAGTTGCCGGAGTTCGGTCCCCGGATCGGCGCCCAGTTCGTCGGCCAGCCGTTTCCGGGTCTCGGCGAAGCGCTCCAGCGCCTCGGATCCGCGCCCCGCCTCGTACAGTGCGCGGATCAGCACGGCCACCAACGGCTCCACGAGGGGGTGTTGGTCGACGAGTTCGGGCACCCGGTCGATCACCACAGCGTGGTTGCCCACCGCCGTCTCAGCGTTGGCCCACGCGGTGACCGCGTCCAGCCGCTGCCGTTGCCAGGTGTCGCGCATCCGCGTCGCCCACTCCCCGGACAGTCCGGTGAGGGGCTCCCCGCGCCACAGGTCCAAGGCCTCGCGGAGTATGGTCACCTGCTCGGCGTCGCTCCGGCCGGCTCTGCGGGCGTCGGCGACCAAGCGATGAAACCGGTGGAGGTCCACGGCTTCGGGGTTAGTGTCCAGCACGTAACCGCCGTTACACCGAAGCAGGCCCGGCGTGCGGACGGCCCCGGCGGCCGCCAACCCCCGCCGAAGGCGGGCCACATGCGCGTACAGCGCCTGACGAGCCCCGTCCGGCGGATCCGCACCCCACACCCGCCTCATCAACGTCTCGATCGGCACCGCCCGGCCGGCGTCCACGGCGAGCGCCGCCATCACGTTCCGCCGCTGCGGAGGGCCTATGTCGATCGGACCTTGGGCCCATAACTCGACGGGCCCGAGAAGTCTGAACGTCACCACGACAACCCCCGGCGATCAGACGCGCACACGCTCCGCACCTTCCCCTGGTGACACCCCCCGGTACCAGGCCACGACACACGCTACGCGCGCGTAAGTCAGCCCCACAAGGCTCAGCCCAGCCAGGTCTTCCCGGCAGTCGACCGGCGGACGCTGCTGTTCACCTCGGCGGTGGCGGAGGGCCTCCTCGGCTCCGCCACACCACGTTTCCTGGAGAACGAGTTCGGCTGCACTCGCAGTCAACTCGGGTCAGGTCGGAGTTCCGGCCGAAGCTGTGAGGGATCTGGTCTGCGGGGGCGGATGCGACTTGAAGGCCACCTTTCATCGCCGAAGTGGCCGCTTCCACCGGGTTGGGGTGTTTCCGCCGAGCGAAGTGCACGACGGCCACGTCCCTGAAGTGATCCTCGCAGAGCGTGCGAAGTGTCCCGGTGGGCCGTTGTTCCTCACCTGCGCAGCGGACGCACGGTTCACCGCGTATGAACATAACCTCGGTCATGATCGTTCCGATCCGCCGCTCCGTACGGTCAGTGAAAATCACTAAAAGTCACTGGCGAAACCCGTCACACATCCATGCTGCGCCCGTAGGGGTCACTCGGCTACCCCCGGGGCCGCTACAGGAATGTGCTCCGGCGAGGTGCGGTGTCAGCCCAGGCGGTGTCCCATGCGGCGGGGACTCCGAGGGCTGCTGATGATCAGAGCCTCCACGCTCGGCGCCGCAAGGGACAAGCGCGTAAAAACCGGTTGGTGGACGACCGCGACCGCTGTTACGTTTCCGGCGGCCGTGCGAGTGATTGAGGAGGTGGTACCCGTGAACGCTGTATCGACATGGGTGCTCCCCTCCGGGGTCACGGTCGGGCGATAGGTCGTCCGGGAGCGCCGTTGTGTGCACTCCCGAAAGGGCACGACCATGCATTTCACATCTGAACGGCGCCTCGACGACGGCGTCCTCGAGCGCGAATTCACCCTCGGCGAGATTCCCGGCATCCTGTGGACACCCGGATCCGCTACCGCTCCGGTGCCGCTGATCCTGCTCGGCCACCCCGGCGGACTGCCGAAGATGTACCCCCGGCTGGCGGGGCGGGCCCAGCACTCCGCGGCGGAGGGTTTCGCCACGGCCACCATCGAACTTCCCGGGAGCGGTGACCGGCCCCGTTCGGCCGCCACCGAGCAGGCCCGAGCCGACCTGCGCAGGGCGCTGGAGGCCGGTGAGCCGGTCGGCGACGAGATCATCGACGCCCTCGTCCTCCCGCTGGTTGAGAAAGCGGTCCCGGAATGGCAGGCCGCCCTGGACGCCCTCCTTGCGCTGCCCGAGATCGGCGGCCCGGTCGGGTACTCGGGGGGAGTGATCTCCATCGGCGTCCGGCTGGCGGTGGTCGAGCCGCGCATCGTGGCCGCCGGTCTGTTCGCCGGGAGTTTCATCCCTCGCGTCATGTTCGAGGAGGCCCGCCGGGTCACCATTCCGCTGCACGTCCTGCTCCAGTGGGACGACGAAGGCAACGACCGCCAGGCGGCCCTGAACCTGTTCGACGCCTTCGGCTCCAAGGAGAAGTCCCTGAACGCCAATATGGGTGGCCACACCGGCGTCCCGCAGTTCGCGGGGGACGCCGCGGCCCGGTTCTTCACCCGGCACCTGAAGTGAGACCGGGCCGTCAGGCAACCAGCACACGGTAAGCCGCGCTGACCGGGATGCTGCCCGTCGGGGACAGGCCCCGGCGCTCCCTTGCTGCTCATGCCGCGGGCCTCTGCCAGTTGGGCAGGGGCCCGCGGTGCGGAGAAAGGGCATGCCAATGGACGAAGACGAGCGGCTTGACCGACTGTGCATGCGTCACTCAGGCACTCTCTAAACAGCTGTGGCTGGCCATGCCTCGCGGTCCAACAGGTCCAGGACGAGTGCGGCGATGTTCCAGGCGTCGTCCTCGCCGCGGTGATGGCGTCCCTCGAGCGGCAGTCCGGCGATCTGCAGGGCGTGGTCCATGCCGGGCTTCTTGCGCAGCCCGTAGGCCGTGGCGAATACGGCCTTGGCGTTGGTGTGGGTGCGCTCGGTCGGATAGCCGAAGGGGTAGGCCACTCCGTCGGCCTGACTCTGCCGAGCGAACTGCCGGCGGTCGTACTCGCCCCAGCTCGTCCAGGGGCGCTCCCCGGCCCCGTACTTCTCGACGAGGATCCGGCAGGCCTCGGCGAAGGTGACGCCCCGTTCCACCTCGGCTTGAGTCAGTCCGGTCAGCTCGGTGCAGAAGTCGCTCACCGTCGACCGGGTGGGGCGGACCAGAACACGGTGCCGGGATACCCGGCGCCGTGCCGCCACGTCCACGACGGTGAGACCGATCTCGATGATCTCGTTCACAGATCCGGGCGGCGGCTGCCCATCCCAACAGGTGGCTTCCACATCGATGACGTTCAGCAGGGCGGATTGGTGACGCATGGGGCCGAGGGTAGGGACCCGAGCCCGACCCGGCACCCGAATATCGGCATGCCCCCGTCGTCACCCTCCAGCGGTGCCGCCAGGCACGGATCTCGGTGCACGACGAGAAGGGCTTCCTCTGGCGTCAGTACACGTCACCTTGCCTGCTGGTCGGTCACTTCGCCTGGGCGAGCCAGACCGCGTCGGGACCGGCCGGGAATCGCAGCTGGCCGGTCGTGTCGTGCACGGCTCGCCAGACCGCCTCGGCGACATCGGTCTCCTTGGTGAACAGGTCCTGGGTTGTGAAGGAGTCCATGGCCTTCTTCGCCCACGCCGCATAGGGCGCCGGGACCAGCTCGTCCAGTGAGGTGCCATTCGTCGCCGTGGTGGCGAAGTTCGTCGTGAGGCAGGCGCCCGGCTCGACCGTCTTCGCCTGCACACCGAACGGCGCGAGTTCGAGCGCGAGGGACGAGGTGAACCCCTCGATGGCCATCTTGCTCGCCTTGTAGACGGCTGAGAGCGGCATGTGGCCCAGCACCACGCTGGAGGTCACGTTGACCACCACGCCGGAGCCGCGCTCACGGAACTGGGGCAGCACCGCCTGGGAGGTCGCCATCACACCGAAGGTGTTGGTCTCGAACACCTCCCGTACCTGGGCCATGGGGGTGCCCTCGAACACGCCGATCGAGGGGACGCCCGCGTTGTTGACCAGGACGTCGACGGGGCCCGCCGCCTCAAGCGCGGCCGTGATGCTCGCGGGCTTGGTCACGTCGAGTTCGACGACACGGAGCCGGTCCGACTCGGGCAGGACGCCTGCACGGGGAGTGCGCATCGTGGCGATGACGTTCCACCCCTGCGCGTGGAAGTGGAGGGCGGTCGCCCGGCCGTACCCGGACGAGGTACCCGTGATCAGAACTGTCTTCATGCTGTGCCCCTCGGCGATGTGATGGGAACCGCGGAGCGTAGTCACTTTCCTGCTCCGCAGAAGAACTGGTAATCCCATTGAATCGCTCTGACCTGCGGGAATAGTAGAACTATCCTCGCTCGCCCTTGCATAATCCTCCTCCGCGGTTGCCTGCCCGTTCAGGGCAGGACACCGGCGGGGGCACGCACGGCATCGCGCAGGCGGGCGGCGTCCCTGCTGGGCGGCGCGCCGAACTGGCGGCGGTATTCCCGGCTGAACTGTGACGGGTTGTCATAGCCGACGCGGTGACCGACTCCGGTGACGTCGCCCGGGTGGGTGGCGAGCAGGAGCCGGGCCTCCTGTAGTCGGATCTGCTTCTGGAACTGGATCGGGCTCATCGCGGTCACCGCCTGGAAGTTGCGGTAAAAGGCGGAGACGCTCATGCCGGACAGCCGCGCCACGTCCTCGACCCGGAAGGGCTGGGCGTAGTGCTCGCGGATCCAGCGCACGGCCCGGGAGACGTGGCTGAGGCTGCTGTCGGCCAGGCCGAGCTGGCGAACCGTGGCACCCTGCTCTCCGGTGATCAGGCGCCACAGGATCTCGCGCTTGACCAGCGGGGCCAGTACAGCCCGGTCGCAGGGCTCGTCCAGCAGGCGCAGCAGCCGGACCACCGCGTCGAGCAACGGGGCCGAAGCGTCGCTGACGGCGATCCCCGATGGTGTGCCTCCGCCGGAGCGGGGAGTGTCTCCGGGCCCGGCCTGCAGCAGCAACTCGGCGACGGCGGACGGTTCCAGCACGAGACCGAATCCCAGCGCCGGCAACTCGGCGTCGGCCTGGGTGAACTGTCCGGTGACGGGCAGGTCGACGGAGGCGACCAGGTACTGCCCTGGGCCGTACTCGTACACCCGGTCGCCCAGGGCGAGTCGTTTGGCGCCCTGGGCGATGACCGCCAGCACCGTGCCCGACATCGAGGGCGACGGCGGATCGGACCGGTCGACCTTCGAGATGAGGACGCCGTCGATGGCGGTGGTCCAGTCGGGCCGGGCATGCCGGGCCAGCAGGGTGCGGAGCTCTTCGAGGCACATGCCTTCATTGCAGCATCATTCGGCACCGCGGCTCCCGTGATTGAGAGGATCGTGCAAGTGCGAGCGAGTATCGATCTAACATTTTCGCAGGTCACACGGGTTGAATGGAGTCACCTCACTCCATCACCACAGAAGAAGGATCCCGTGATCGTCAACTACGGCTTCAACGCCACCCTGACCGCCAAGCCCCGGATGGGCGACCGGCTCGTCGACCTGCTGCTGACCGGCCTGAACGAGGGCAGCCCCGGAGCGAGCGAACACTGCGTCGTCTACCTCGTCTCCCGTTCCGCGTCCGACCCCGACGTCGTCCACGTCACCGAGGGCTGGACCAGCGAGGAGGACCATCACCGGATCTTCGCCGGCGAGGCCGCCCAGTCCATCGTGGCGCAGATAGCCGGACTGCTGGCCAAGGAGTCCGAGTACACCGACTACGTGCCGGTCCGCGGAAAGGCCACCTTCTGACCCAGCCGATCGATCCCCTGGTCCTACCTGCCGCCTCGGTCCATGCCGAGCGGAACTCTTCTCGCCCGACCGTCCGCCACCGCCCCACGAAAGGCAGCACCATGACCACGGCACGACCTGCTCTTGACCCCGAACTGCGTGAGCTGCTCGCCGACATGCCCCTCATGTCCCAGCTCAGTCCAGAAGTACTCGCGCATCTGCGCCGACTCCCGTCAACGCCCATTGAGTCCCTTCTCGCCCACCGGCACGTCGACCGGCTCGAGATCACCGTGCCCGCCAAGGACGGTGCACCCATCCCCCTGTCCGTCTTCAGTCCCGCGAACACCGATCGCGCCACCGCCGCACCCTGCATCTACTGGATCCACGGCGGCGGGATGGTCATGGGCGACCGCTTCTCCCAGATCGACATCCCGCTGGAGTGGCTCGACCAGTCCGGCGCGGTCGTGGTCTCCGTGGACTACAGGCTCGCACCCGAGGCCACCGGCGCGACCCTGGTCGAAGACTGCTACCAGGGACTGCTCTGGGTCGCTGATCACGCCGCCGAACTGGGCCTCGACCCCGCCCGGATCGTCGTCGCGGGCGCCAGCGCGGGAGGCGGCCTCGCCGCCGGCGTCACCTTGCTGGCCCGTGACCTCGGCGGCCCGGCGATCGCCGCGCAGATGCTGATCTGCCCCATGCTCGACCACCGCAACACCAGCACCTCCAGCCGCCAGTACTCCGGCGTGCCCGGCGTCTGGACCGGTGAGATGAACGCGTTCGGATGGAACTCGGTCCTCGGCGACCTCGCCGATGCAGAGGTGTCCGAGTACATGTCGCCGGCGCTGGCCGAGGATCTCTCGGGTCTGCCCACCACGTACATCGACACAGGCTCCGCAGAGGTCTTCCGCGACGAGGACACCGACTACGCCACTCGCATCTGGGCGGTGGGTGGCCAGGCCGAACTCCACGTCTGGGCGGGCGGCTTCCACGGCTTCGACGCCCTGTACCCGCAGGCACACATCTCGATCACAGCCCGCCGAACCCGCACGGACTGGCTCGTCCGACTCCTCGAACCGCGCCGCACAGCGCCGCTGACTCCAGCCGACGGTGATCGGCCATAGCTTTCCCCTCCAGGAAAACGCGGCGGCTGCCAGTCCCGCCGCGCGCGTCCGATCGTGCGTCGCCGGGTATCCGGTGACGGATCCCTGCACGCACGCCCGGCCGAAGACCCAGCGTCGGGGCCGGACGGCCGGGCGCAGGGCGTCCGCGGGGGCCGGCTGCATCCTCCCTGCGGGCTCCCCCTTCACGGCCCTATCGCTGCGTGCGTCCGCGTGTCGGTGCTGCCTTCGGGTGCAGTTGCGGTGGATACCGGTTCGTACCCTCCGATCCGGGTACCGGCGGGTGTCATGAAGCACACTCTGCTCGCCGGCTCGTGGGTACTCGGCGGATATGCGGCCGACCGGGTGTCGGAGGGCGATCTCGCGGCGGCCCGTGCGCAGATGGGTTTCTCCCTGGCCTGGCACATCATCGTGGCCTGTCTGGGGGTGGGGCTCCCGGCCCTCACGCTGCTCGCCGAGTGGTACGGCATCCGCACCGGCCGACCGGAAATCCGTCTGCTGGCCCGCCGGTGGGCGCGCGCCATGGGAGTGCTCTTCGCTGTGGGCGCCGTGTCGGGCACGATCCTCAGCTTCGAGATGGGGCTGTTGTGGCCCGGCTTGATGGGACGGTTCGGTCAGGTGATCGGACTGCCCTTCGCGCTGGAGGGCATCGCCTTCTTCCTCGAGGCGATCTTCCTCGGCATCTACCTCTACGCGTGGGACCGGCTGTCGCCCCGCCGCCATCTGCTGACCGGCCTGCCCATCGTGATCGCGGGCACCGCGTCGGCGTTCTTCGTCGTCTGCGCGAACGCCTGGATGAACCAGCCGCGCGGCTTCACCCTGCGCGACGGCAAGGTCGTCGACGTCGATCCGTGGGCGGCGATGCTGAACCCGGCCAGCCCGCCGCAGACCGTGCACATGATCCTGGCCGCTTTCATGGTCGCGTCGTTCCTGACCGCCGCGGTGTATGCCGTGGCCATGCTGCGCGGGCGCCGGGACGCCTACCACCGGGCGGGGCTCTTCATCCCGTTGACGCTGGGCGCGATCGTGACACCGTTCCAGATCGTCGTGGGGGACTGGGCGGCCCGTTTCCTGTCCGATTACCAGCCGGCCAAACTCGCGGCCATCGAGGGCGTCTACCGCACCGGCTCGCACGTCCCGCTGACCCTCGGCGGTGTCTCGGACGGCAAAGGGCTCAAGTACGGCCTGGAGATCCCCAACGGACTGTCCCTTCTGGTCGGTTACCGTCCGGGCACGGTCGTGAAGGGCCTTGACCGGGTACCGCCTGCCCAGCGGCCGCCGGTCACCGGCGTGCACTGGGCGTTCGATCTCATGGTCGCCGTAGGGTTCTTCCTTCTCGCCCTGGGACTGTGGCTGCTGTGGGCGTGGTGGCGCAGGCGCCGCACCGGAGGCGAGATGAACACCGCGCGGCTGTTCCTGGTGTCGGCCGCGGTTGCCGGTCCCGCCGCGGTGGTGGCCCTGGAATGCGGCTGGAGCGTCACCGAACTGGGCCGGCAACCCTGGATCGTGTGGGGTGTGATGAGCGTGCGTGACGCCGTCAACCCGGCTCCCGGCCTGATGACCGGATTGTGGCTGGTGCTGGTCGTGTACGCCGCCATGACCGTCGCGACCGTCTACGTCCTGCGGCGCCTAGCCCGCGGCACCCCGGTGCCCAAGGCACCACAGGAGGAGGACGTCGCCGGCTATCCCGTCGTGTGACCTCCCCATGAACCCCTTGATCGTCCGCCGTACGTCCCTTGGAGGTGACCGTGCTCGCTGACGCGGCGCTCGCGGTGATGTGGGTGGGTCTGACCTGTTACGCCCTGTTCGGAGGAGCCGACTTCGGCGCGGGGGTCTGGGACCTGCTGGCCGGAGGTGCCGAGCGTGGCCGAGCTCGGCGTTCCCTCATCGAACACAGCATCGGACCGGTCTGGGAGGCCAACCACGTGTGGCTGATCTTCGTGATCGTGATGCTGTGGTCGGCGTTCTCGCCCGTGTTCGCGGCGGTGATGTCGACCCTGTACATCCCGCTGACCCTGGCCGCGTTGGGCATCATCGCCCGTGGCGCCGCCTTCGCCTTCCGCAAGGCGAGTACGGAACTGTGGCAGCAGCGGCTGTTCGGCGCGTGTTTCGCGCTGTCGTCCCTGCTCACTCCCTTCTTCCTCGGTACGGTGGCCGGCGCTGTCGCCTCGGGTCGCGTGCCGCCGGGACTCGCCGCGGGTGACGTGGTCACCAGCTGGCTCAACCCGACCTCGCTGCTGGGCGGCGTGCTGGCGGTGGTGACCTGCGCGCATCTGGCGGCGGTGTACCTGTGCGCCGACGCCAGCCGCGCAGGGCGCACCGAACTGACCGCAGCGTTCACCCGCGACGCGGTCGCCAGCGGCCTGGTGGCGGGTGTCGTCGCCCTCGCGGGCATCGCGGTGCTGCACGCGGACGCCCCCGAACTGTTCCACGGACTGACCCACCGCGCGCTGCCACTGGTGATCACCAGCGCGGTGGCCGGTCTGGCCGGCCTCGGCCTGCTGCTCCGACGGCGCTACGTGACCGCCCGGGGCGCGGCGGCACTGGCGGTCGCCGCGATCCTGTGGGCGTGGGGCGCAGCCCAGTACCCGGCCCTGCTGGTCGGCAGCACCACGGTGACCGCGGCCGCGGCCAACTCCTCCGTGTTGTCAGCGATCCTCGTCGCGCTCGGGGCGGGAGCGCTGGTGCTCGTGCCCTCCCTGTGGCTGCTGTACACCACCTTCCAACGAGAAACGGCGGACCAGCGGTCGTCCCAGTAAAGCCCGCCTTCTCGCGTCGCGTACCCCGGAGTCGCCACAGAATTTGACGACTGCTCAGATCGCAGGTGATGTGCACGGGTGCTGAGGTGTGCCCGGTGCGTGGTCGACGTTTCCACGTGATCCGTACGTTTCAACGCGATCCGTGTGGTTCCCCACTGGCCTGTGTGAGACCTTGCAGGATCCGTCGTTCCGAGGGCTGTAGCGGGGGTTCGTTTGTCCGGGGCAGCGGTGGTCCGTTGAGGGTGGCGAGCAGGGCTGCTGGGCGCAGCAGCCGCGATGCGGGGGCCTTCAAGCTGGTCACGTCCCACAGGGCCGCCGCGGCGTTGAAGGAACCGGTCGCGGCGCGGGTCAGTCGGCGTGCGTAACCGGCGGCGAGCCGGTCGGCGATCGTTGCCTTCTCACCTCTGACGTCCGGGTACAGGACGTCCATGGCCACGGCGGTGGACCATGCGGTGTCGACGTGGCGGGCGGCGCTCACCAGGACGCGGCGGGACAGGCCGGGGGTGGAGATATCGCTTCGGACCAGTTCCTGGAACAGGTCATGCGCTCCCAGAGCGGCGACGGACATTCCCTGCCCGTAGGCCGGGTTGAAGGTGGCCAACGCGTCGCCAAGAACAAGGAATCGCTCTGGCCACACCGGGGATTTCTCGAAGTAGCGCCGGACGTTGCTGGTGCTGCGGCTGACCGCCACGTCGGTGAGGGGCTCGGCGCCGGAGATCAGCTGGCTGACAATCGGATGCGGAAGGCCGGCAATGTAGTCGAGGAAGCCCTGGGGGTCGTTCGGAGGCTCGCCACCTCGGGTGCCGCCGGCACTGACCATCCACCGGTTGCCCTCGATCGGCAGAACCATGGCGCTTCTGCCGGGCCGGCCGCTGTAGGGGTCTGCCTGGATCATGGTCAGGGGGAAGGACTCGGCACCCGGTGGTGTGCGGTAGATGCGGGTGGCATTGGTGAGGCCGGAGTCGATTTTCCTCTGTTGCACACCGCTGACGCCGATGGCGGTGAGCCATTCGATGTTGCGGGAACCGCGTCCGCTAGCGTCGATGACGAGGTCTGCCTCCACCTCGCTGCCCAGGGCCGGGTCGTCCCCGCTGATGCGGACGCCGCGAATGCGCCGCGTGTCGCCCAGCAGCCCCTCCACCACCGCCTGATGGACGGAGACCTTGGTCGTCTGCTGCAGCAGCGTTTCGCGGACCACCCAGTCCAGCAGGCCCCGCGTACAGGTGATCATGCGGGAGCCGTCCCACCGGTACCGGCGGAACCATCCGGCGTCGGGAGAGAAGGCCAGCATGCCGTTGGCGAGCGAGATCTCGTGCGCGCCTGCCTCGAAGAGGCGCTTGCGAACGTCTTCCCTGAACAGACTCTCCATCGCCATCCACCCGCCGGCCATGAGCAGGTGGGCATGCTGTCCCTGGGGAACCCCTCGGCGGTTCGCGGGGCCGGAAGGAAGCACGTCCCTGTCGAGGAGCACGATTTCCGCCTCGGGGACCGCACGGGACACTGCTGCTGCAGCGAGCAGCCCGGCTATGCCCGCTCCGATCACGACAGCTCTTTGCGACACAGGTTCTCCTTGTTGCGGTCGTACGTGTTCACTGTGCCCGTACGTGATCCGGTGCCGCATGCTGCGTTCCGCTCACGGCGTTTGCGAGTTCGACCAGGTCTATGGTGAGGCGGAGTTTCTCCGGCGGATCGGCAGGACCGCGGATCCGCCCCGATGCGCGGAGTATGCCATCCGTGATCATCGCTTTCTCCGCGGCGATGCGGGCCCTGTCGGGGCTTTCACCACGACCCACCGCGGCCGCATAAGCGGTCTCGCCGACGCGCTGGTCGACCTGAGCCGCCAACTGCAGCAGGGCGTCGCGGATGCGCGCTTCGAGCAGGTAAAGGCGGCGGCTGGGCAGTTGCCACCAGAACTGCCACCAGCGAGGGGCGGCCTGGGGGGTAGTGGTGACATCTTTGACCGCGGTCCACAGGGGCAGCAGGGCACGGTAGTTGACCAGGCTCTGCTTCTCCGATGCCGCCGCCGAAAGGCGCGGGAGGACGAATCCGGCGGAGTAGATGAGCGCGCCGAGGGAAGCAGCGGGCGGGGCCACCGTCGTCGACAGGAAATCGAGGTTGTAGCCGCACCACCGGGCCACGACCGCCGTGACTTTGGTCAGCTCGAATCCGAGGACGTCCAGGAGCAGGCCGGCCAGGATCAGCCGGAGTCCGACACGGAGTAGACCGGTGACTTCATCGCGCGCCCACTTCAGACACACCACGCTCAGAACTATGGTGCTGGCCAGGTGCCCCAGGAGGTAGAGGACGATCATCTCCCGCATGTACGGGGTGTTGGCGTAATAGGTGTCCAGGTCGGTGAGGCGCTCGGTGTCCGCGTCCGCGAGACTGAACAACACGATGATGGCGAAGATGAGCATGGCGTAGACCGCGATGCTGATCCGCACCATCCGCCGTATCTGCTGGGCGGGTCCGCCCCTCCAGTGGATCAGCAGGATGATCAGTGAGCAGCTGAAGGCCGAGATGGAGCTGTAGGTCAGCGGCGCACCGACGTTCGGGATCCCGGTGACGCGGTTGACGGCGGCCAGCGTCGCCGGAGCCGCGCAGATGAAACAGACGGCGCCGAGAAACGCGGTCGCCCGGGTAGGAACCGTCAGCGAGGTGGGAGCGGTCGTGGGGGATCGGCGGATCACCATCGCGGCCACCACTAACAGCAGCGCCGCCAGATAGACGACAAGGCTCATACCGGGGGCTCCGTTCCGCCGACTGTGGGGTACGGGAGGTGGCGCGCGTCATGCCGATCCGGCCCGGGCGGGGCCGGTTGCGGCGTAGTGAGACTCACGCTCGGATCTCCTTATGGCGTCGGCGATCAGGACCAGCATCCGTGGATTGCGCGGCAGTGCCAATGGGGCCGGTTCACCGGGTGGCTCCGCCGGCAGGATGCTCTGCTGTGCCGCCGCGGCGATGGTGGCCGCCCATGCGGCGGAAGTGGCCAGTTCATGAGCGGTAACTGAGCGGCCGCGTCGGCCACCCCGCTCCTGCAGCCTCCTGAACTCCGTTTCCACGACGTGGTCGTAGAGCCCTCTGTCGAAGAGCGTTTCGATCTCGTGGAGGCCGTTGAGGATGGTGCTACGGCGCCAGGTGGCCCACAAGAAGGGGGAGCGAGGCCGCTCCAGTCGCAGGGCGCGATCCGTCAGCACCGGATCGAGCACGGCATCGAGCGGGGCGAGACGAACGAAGTCGCCCCAGGAGGAAAAGTGATGCCCAGCCAGCGGCAGCAAGACACCGGTCACCGTCAACAACGCACCCAACCCCGCAAAGAGCGGAGGGATGGAGATCCCCAACTGGGGCCAGTCCCTGCCGGACCAACGTGCCCCGACGGCAGCCAGTTTGGAGATGCTGTAGCCGGCGCTGAGCACGGTGCCGGTGCCGATCGTCAAGAGGCTGGCCCGAAGCCAGGGACGCTGTCGAACCTCCTTCTCGCGTGCCCAGCGCAGCGCCCATGTGGCGCTGACCGTCACCGCCGTCAGGTGCGCCAGCAGATACAGCACGATCATCTCGGCGACCCAGGGAGTCGTCGCGAAATAGGTGTCGAAGTCGGTGCGCCGTTCCTCGGCCGGACTGCCCGCGGCGAAGAGGACGGCGATACCCGCAAGCACAACCGCGTAGCCGTAGATCCATTTTCGGGTGGTACGACGCATGGTCGGCCCGTCCCGCCAGCAAGCGATCAGGATCAGCAAAGCCGCGCTGTACGCGGTGATCGCCCCGTAGGTGAGCGGCGCGGCGATATTGGGCACACCGGTCAGCCGGTTGATGAGCGCCACTGTCGGGGGAGCCCCGAACAGGAAGCACAGCGAGGCGAATCCCAGCACGGCGACGATGGCACGCAAGGACGGATCGATCCGGCGTCTGGCCAGATCGGGCAGGCGGAACAGGAGCGCGATCCACAGCAGAGCACAACTGATGTAGTTGATCGCCCCGCTCATCTGCGGTTCCTCTGGTAACCGAGGGAATCCGCGATCCGGCGGGCCGTGTCGCCGGCGATCACATCGCGATCCATCAGCGATCGCATCTGCTGCCCCACGAGAATCCCGAACAACTCGGCTTCTTTCTCGGGATCTTCGTCGAAGCGGGACCGCGCGGCCGCCGGCTGGGTGGCGTGCAGATGCCCCGATCCGGTTGGGGAACAGGCTTCGTTCGCCAGCTGCTCGGGCGTCAGCCCGTCCTTCTGTCTCATATGCCAGAGTTCATGGCCGAGGATCTGCGCCTGGTGCCAGACTTCGGCATCCGCCTCGATGATCACGTCGTCCTGATCCTGCCGCTCCACCCACATGCCAGTAGCGCCGAACTTGCGCGGAATGCGGACTCGGTGCACCTCAAGCGGACGATCACCGCGCCATCGCCTCGCGGACTCGACAAGGGCCTGGAACAGGGCTTCCGGGTCAGCCGGACGCTGCCCGCCCGACGCGTCGGCCTGCTCACCGGCCAGACGCTCGCGGATGGGACCGATGAGTTCGTCGGCGAACTGCTGCATGTCCCTGTCGCGGCGCCGCATCTGTCGCCACTCGCGCAACCCGGTCAGAGGATTCATCTCAGCTCTTGCGGTTCGAGGGGAGGGCGATGACGCACGTCACGGCGTCCGGAAGGGTGATGTGCCAGTGAGGGGACAGCGCGGCTCGAGCTGGCTCAAAGGCCTCACCACACAAGGAATCCACCCTCCCTGGTTACGTCGCCCTGACCTTACCGGAGCGTTTACCGGCGTGGGACGGCAAAGAGGCCACCGCACGAAACCCCTGCCCACTTCTTCCAAGGATGTGAGTGTTGTGCGGTGCCAGGCAGGGGCAGAGGAAGAGATTCGAGGTGGGCGGCCCCATAGGCTGAGCGCCCGTCCGTACCGTCTGGGGGAGAAATGACCAGTAGGTTCACCGAGTTGGTCGTCGACTGCCATGATCCGGAGCGGCTCGCGGCCTTCTGGTGCGCCGTCCTGGGCTTCCAGGTGATCGACCGGAGCGAGGGCAAGGTCGAAATCGCCTCCTGGGAGCCGACCGTCGAGGAGGTCAGGGCCCGCCAGATGCCGCCCACTTTGGCGTTCATCCGGGTGCCCGAGCGCAAGGCTGTGAAGAACCGGCTGCACCTCGACGTCAGCCCGATCGACGGCAGTACGGACGACGAGGTGGCCAGGCTGCTCGGCCTCGGCGCGGCCAAGGTGGACGTCGGCCAGGGCCCCGGCCGGAGCTGGGTGGTCATGGCCGATCCCGAGGGCAACGAGTTCGATGTCCTGCGCACCCTGGCGCCGTCCGATTCGTGAGTCGCCTTCTGGCTCTCCGGGCTGCGAGCTTCATGGGCGCCCTAGTGTTGAGGGCGCGGCTTGGCCTTGGTGGCGTGACGGGCGGCCTTGTACGTCTCGGGCAGGAAGCGGTGTTCAAGGGCAGTGCGCTTGGTGGCGGCGTCCCCGCCGACGACCTCGGCGCGGCCGTTCATCAGGGCGAGGAAGCCCTGGCGGGCGACTTCCTTGCGGCTGTTCTTCTTCATGCCGGGGCCGAAGGCGGTGTTGTTCATGCCGGCGTTGGCGTGGAAGTTGCTGTCGGTGGCTCCGGGCATGAGGCAGGTGACGGTGACCCCGTGTTCCTTGAGCTCCTCGCGCAGGCCGGGGGCGAACATGTGGGTGAACGCGCGGGAGGGCCCGTACACGGTCTCGTAGGGGGTGGGCAGGGTCGCCGACAGCGAAGAGGTGATCAGGATGCGTCCGCGGCCGTTGTCGGCCATGTGCCGGGCGACGTGCCTGGCCAGGTGGACGACGGAGGCCACGTTCAGCCGGATGAGGGAGAGTTCGTCGTCGAGGTCGGTGTCGAGGAAGGCACCGCCGATGCTCCGGCCGGCGTTGAGGACTGCGGCGTCGTGTGGCCGGCCGGTTTCCTGCACCGCCCGCCACACCGCCTCGACGCCCTCGCTCTGGGAGAGGTCGGCGCGTACGGGTGTGACGTGGACGCCGTGTCGCGCGAGGTCGGCCGCTGCCTGGTCGGTCTGCTCGCTGCGGCCGGTGGCGATCAGGTCGAAGCCGTTGATGGCGAACAGCGTCGCGAGTTCGCGGCCGATGCCCGCGGAGGCCCAGGTGATCAGGGCGAGCGGGCGGTGGGAGGCGGTGCTGCTCATGAGTGGTGCTCCTGTTCCGTTTGCTGGGGTTACCAGTCCTGGCGGGTGGGTGGAGGACGATGTCGTTGACGGTGACCTCGGCGGTCCGGGTGGACCGCGCCCTTGTTGAGGCCCTGGGCAATGGAGAACTTGGTGGCGCTGTACACGCCGCTGGCATGTCCGACGCGGATTCCGGCCACCGAGCCGAGGTTGAGGATGTGGCCGGGCCGACGGGCGATCATGTCGGGCAGGACGGCACTGACGCCTGCGATCGCGTCAGGCTGGTGGGTCAGGTCGTCGAGACACCGTGTGCCGTGCCGACGTGCCGACGTGCCGACGTGCCGACGTGCCCGGCCGTGGCCGGCCAGCGAGAGGCCGTACCGCCTCGTCACCGGCCGGCACGTGCGCCCGACTGGAGGTCAGGCAGCGGGGGCGTCGAAGTCGGCCGACTTCGTCAACGCCTCGTTCGCGCGGATCTCGGCGAGCATCGACTCCAGCTGCTCGATCGCCATGCCGTACGCCGGGGCGCCCAGCAGCAGACGCTGGGGGTGGTTGTCGGCGGCGAGGGCGGTGATGATCGCCCGGGCGGCGGCGTGGGGATCGCCGGGCTCCTTGCCGCTGTCCGCGCGGAACGCGGCCCGCTGCGCGCCGACCGTGTCGGCATAGTCCGCGATCTCCCGCTCGGGCAGCGTCTCGTTGGCGGACCGGCCGGCCCAGTCGGTGCGGAAGGGGCCGGGCTCCACGAGCAGCGTGGTGATACCCAGCGGGGCGACCTCCTGGCGCAGGGCGTCGGTCAGGCCCTCGACGGCGAACTTCGTGGCGGCGTAGTAGCCGACGGCCGGGAAGGCGCGCAGTCCTCCGATGGAGGAGAAGTTCACGATCACTCCCGAGCGGCGGGCGCGCATGCCCGGCAGGACGGCGCGGATGACGTCGGACAGGCCGAAGACGTTGATGTCGAAGATCCGGCGGATCTCGTCGTCCGTGCTCTCCTCCACGGCGGCGAAGTAGCCGATGCCGGCGTTGTTGACCAGCACATCGATGGCGCCGAAGTGCCTCTCCGCCGCCTCGACGGCCTCCTTGACCCGGACGGCGTCGGTGACGTCGAGGGGCAGGGCGAGCGACCGGTGGTTGCCCTCGACGAGATCCTTGACCTGGGTGACGTCGCGAGCGGTGACGACCGCTTTGTGGCCGGCGGCAAGGACCTCCTGGGCCAGGGCGCGGCCGAAGCCGGTCGAGCAGCCGGTGATGAACCAGACCTTCTGCGAAGCAGTCACGATACGGATCTTCCTCGGAACGGGCGCACCCCTCCCACGCCGATCACAACGGATGACGGCGAAGGGGGCGCTGTGTACGGGGGAAAGGCGGCGCCCGCCCCGGCCGGTGCGACACACACGGCAGGCGGGCCGCGAACCCTCAGGGTCGCTGCGGTGGCCGCCCCACCATTGATGCACGCCGTAACGCGGCAGACCAAGCCGTGAACGGGGGCCGTTGCTGCCGGGGAAAGGCCTTCCCCCCTTCGCCGGTGGATCCCCGACACGAGCCGGGGAACACTGGCGGACATGGCGAACAATGCCGAGGAGATCAAGAAGTTCCTGCGCACCCGGCGTGACGCGGTCCGCCCCACCCAGGTCGGCCTGGCGAACTACCCGGGCCGACGGGTACCCGGCCTGCGCCGTGAAGAGGTCGCGCAGCTCGCCGGGGTGAGCGTGGACTACTACACCCGCCTGGAGCAGGGACGGCTGACCAGCGCCTCCGAGGGTGTCATCCTCTCCATCGCCGAGGCCCTGCACCTCACCCAGGCCGAGACCCAGTACCTGCGCGACCTGTTGCGCCCCCAGCCCCGCCGCGGTGCGCAACAGGCGCCACCCCAGCAGGTGCGCCCCGATCTGCTGCGCATGCTGAACGGGCTACACGACCGGCCCGCCTTCGTCCTGGGCCGCCGCAACGAGGTCCTGGCCTCCAACGACCTCCTCGACGCCCTGCTCACCCCGTTCAACCACCGCCCACCCGGCGATCGCAACCTGCTGCGCTGGATGCTCCTCGACCCCGCCGCCCGCTCCCTGTACCTCGACTGGGCGCAGGTCACCTCCGAAGTCGTCGGCGTGCTGCGCGCCGAGGCCGGACGCAACCCCCACGACCCGCAGATCGCCGCGTTCGTCGCCGAACTACGTTCCGCATCCCCCGAGTTCCGCACCTGGTGGGCCGAGCGAACCGTCGTCGAACGCACCTGGGGCACCAAGCGGTTCGATCATCCCGTCGTCGGCCGCCTCGACATCACTTACGAAGCCCTTTCCCTGCCTGGCGACCCCGACCAGATCCTCTTCGTCTACGCCGGCAAAACCGACGACGACCTCGAAAAACTACGCATCCTCGCCAGCTGGTACGCCCAGTCGACCCCCCGCCCCGCCACCACCGAAAAGGGCACGGCCCAGCAGCAACAGGACGGGGCGGGCGAACAGGATCCGATCCCCGACACGCGTAAAACCCACCCCGGCGTTTGGAGCCGCATCTCCTGGCGCCCATGCGACGGGCGGCCTCGGGCTCAGCCCGGTGAGGTGGGCAGCCGTTCCGTGGGAACCCTGGTGCCCAGCAGGTCCTCCAGCGCCGCTGTCATCCGGGCCGCGAGGTCGCGCGGGGGATCGATGAGCGAGCCACTGGAGTTGGAGACCGTCCCAGAGGGCGACCAGGGACTGCGCGATCTGGTGGTGGTCTCTGCTGTTGGAGATGCGGCCCATGTCCTGGTCCCGGCGGATGGCGTTCGCGACGCCGGCGACGACCCGTTCGTACCTGTCGCGGAACCACTGGTGTGCGGGATGGTCCGGAGCGTGTGACTCCGCCGCCACGAGGGCGAGCAGGCGCAGCATATCCGGCCGTTGGAGGTTGCGGCGGACGTAGCGGAGGACCGCGAACCCGACAATGTCCAGCCCGAAGCCCGCGACTACTTCACACCACTGGCAGCCGAAGCCCGCCGTCTGGACTCCACCCGGCCCATCGCCTACCTCAACGTGCTGATGGGATCACCGGACCAGTGCGCGGTCACCGACCTCTTCGACGTCGTCCTGCTCAACCGTTACTACGGCTGGTACTTCGGCCCCGACGACCTGGCGACGGCCGAGACGGAGCTGGAAGCCGAACTGCGCCAGTGGGCCGAGCGGCACGACAAACCCATCGTCATCACCGAGTACGGCGCCGACACCTACCCCGGCCTGCGCAGCACCGTACCGAGCCCGTGGACGGAGGAATACCAGACCGAGCTGCTCGACGTGTACCACCGCGTGTTCGACCGGGTCGACGCCGCGGTCGGTGAACAGGTCTGGCACTTCGCCGACTTCGCCACCGCACCCGGCGTCTTCCTCGTCGACGGCAATAAGAAGGGCGTCTTCACCCGCGAACGACGCCCGAAGAGCGCCGCGTTCAGCCTGCGGACGCGCTGGCGCAAGGACGACTGAGCATCGGCGGCGCCCACCCGGCGCCGCCGATGGGTGCGCTACCGGCGTGTGCCGCATCCGGGGCAGAACGCCGCGCCGTCCGGTACGACGGCCGAGCAGGAGGAGCAGTGGTCGGACTGGGCCAGGTGGTAGCCGCAGCCGGAGCAGTACGCGGCTCCGTGGGTCTCGGTACGGCACTGGGGGCAGACCAGTTGGCGGGGTGTGGTGGGGTCGTAGTTCTGTCCCACCTGCTGCCCGGCGGCGTAGGCCCGTTGTGAGGCCATGTCGTTCAGGCCACGCTGCTGGGCCGCCATGGCCTCGGCCGCGGTGTCGGGGGCGCAGTTCAGACACAGCCCCTGCGCCGCGTTCCAGCAGCGACCGCAGACATAGTTCGTGCAGCGGGCGCAGCGGTTGAAGTGCCCCTGTGCGTGGCTGATCGCCCGCTGGAAGGCTTGGTCGCGGGCCTGTCCCCAGCCGGCCCCGGCGAGCCCGTCGGCCGCCGACGTCACACCCCGCCCCGTGTTGCCGAGGAGGCTCCAGGCCAGGTCCGTCCCCTTCCGGAGCCAACTGGCCGCGCGCTCACCCGTGTACGCCTCGAAGGGCGACCGCCAGGTGTCATAGCAGCGCGAGCAGGAGAACTCGAACTGGAAACCCGCTCCAGTGCCGGTGCGCTCACACAGGTCCCGGTAGTTGTTGCTGAAGTAGATCTCGCTGCTCACGTGGTCCCCCCACAGGCCAAGCCGTCGGCACACTGCCCTACGACGCAAGCGGAAGAGTACTGGTTCTGTGTGGCCGAAAAGTCACCCCCATGGTCCTGCCCGGCTGCTGGCCGCGTCATGCTCGGCGCCGGCGCGCGTGGCCGAATGAGGGCCGGTGGCGAGGGTGGCCGCTGCGTCGGTCAGGTGGAGAACGAGGTCGGCCTGCGCGGTCAGGCGGAGGTCGCCGGCCGTCGGCTCGTCGAGGATCAGGACGGGTGCGGTCCGCAGCATGGCCCGGGCCAGGGCGATTATTCGAGGAGATCCGGCATCATGAACTTTTCCACTGGTCAGGGCCGCCACCGCGCCATTCGATGAGGGCGGACCCTGCGACGTCCATCTCGTCCCAGTCCTGCAGGCCGGCCTCCTGAAGGAGAACGGCTACGTCCAGGAGTCCATAGGCGATACCGACGAAGTGATCGCCGATGCGGACACGCCGGCCGCCGTCTTCCGTCGGCGGATAGATGATGACGCTCTGGTCAGTGGGCATGTTTCCAGCGTGCGGGGTGTGCCTGTTTCGCGCATATGGGGCTGGTGCCGGTCGTGCGCAGGGTGGCGGGATTGGGAAGGAGGCGGCGCCGAACGCTCCGGCGGAGTGCTGCGCCATGAGGGTGACGCCCCCGGTGCCCAGGTGGTGGGTGTGCCGGAGATCAGGCCGGTCCTTCGTCGGCATTGCACACGCATCTCATTTGGCTCGATAGGCTCCGGTCGTGGTCTCGATCGTTGAGCGGCTGGTGCCGGACGAGTTGTGGCAACTGTTCCAGCGGGTGGTTCCCGAGCCCCCGTCGCGACCTCAAGGCGGCGGCAGACGGCGGCACGGTGACCGGGAAGTGCTGGCCGCGATCGTCTTCGTGGCGACATCGGGCTGTACGTGGCAACAGTTGCCATCCGCTTCGTTCGGTCCTTCGGGGGCCACCGTTCACCGGCGCTTCGTCGAGTGGTCGAAGGCCGGGGTGTGGACCGAGCTCCGTCGCCTGCTCCGCAAAGAACTCGGCATCCGTGACGAGCAGGAGTGGTCCCGTTGCGCGATCGACTCGGTGAACGCGAGGGCCCTCAACGCGCGGGCCCTCAACGCGGGGCGGCGCCCTCGCTGACCCATCGAGCGCCTCACCGCCGTCGCCTGCGCCCTGCTCCGCTGCAGCGGACTCCACCAAATGAGATCGGATCTGGTCGGGCGGCCGCTCATCGCCGCACTCGTGCAACGCGCGGTTCAACCTCTTGACGCGGATGGGGTGTTCGCCGATAGTCATGGCTTGATCCGGCCGACCAAGGGCGGTCTGATCGCTCCTCAAATTGTGAGCGCTAACAATCCGGGGTCGCCCGCGATTTGGTTCGCTCACCATACATGTCCACCCACCTGAAAGGATCGACCGACACCCCAGTCCGGCCAGGATTGTTAGCGCTAACAATTTCAGTGCGTGTTCCGCTGCCTGTCCCCGGTCGCCGGACACGTTTGCCCACCTCAGCCCCCCATCGGCCCGCTCTCCAGAGCCCACCGCGAAGTCGGTTGGGGGCGCGGCCTGCCGCTCAGTACCGACGAACAAGGGAGTTCAAGGTGCCTGCCCTGTTCCATTTCCGCCGACTGCGCCGCAGAGTGAGCGTCTCCCTGGCCTCGATCGCGCTCGCCTTCGCCGGCCTGGTCGCCTTCAGCGGCACATCGCACGCCACCACACAGGAGCCTTGCGACATCTACGCGGCGGGGGGCACCCCGTGCGTCGCCGCGCACAGCACCACGCGCGCGCTCTTCGCCGCCTACGACGGCCCCCTCTACCAGGTGCAGCGAGCATCGGACAGCGCGTCGCGGAACATCGGGGTACTGACCGCCGGAGGAGTCGCCGACGCCGCCGCACAGGACTCCTTCTGCGCCGGCACCACCTGCACCATCACGCGCGTCTACGACCAGACCGGCGCCGGCAACGCCCTGGTCTACCAGGGACCCGGCGGCACCGGTGGCGCCGACACGGCGGCCAACGCAACCACCGAAGCGGTCAGTGTGGGCGGCCAGAAGGCCTACGCGCTGTACATCAACCCCGGCAACAGCTACTTCGCCTACAACTCCACCGGGGGCGTGCCGACCGGCAGCTCACCCGAGGGCGAGTACATGATCACCAGCGGCACCCACGTCAACAACGGCTGCTGTTTCGACTACGGCAACACCGAGACCGACCACCACGCCGACGGCAACGGCGCCATGGACGCCATCAACTTCAGCACGGAATGCTGGTTCGGCGGCTGCAGCGGAACCGGCCCGTGGGTGCAGGCGGACCTCGAGAACGGCCTGTTCACCGGCGGCAGCAAGGCGTGGAACCCCAACCAGGTCTCCGAGACCAGCCACTTCGTCACCGCGATGCTCAAGAACAACGGCACCACCCAGATGGCCCTCAAAGGCGCGGCCGCCCAGTCCGCGAGCCTGACCCAGTTCTACAGCGGCGCACTGCCCAGCGGATACAACCCGATGCACAAACAGGGCGCCATCATCCTGGGCAGCGGTGGCGACTGCTGCCAGACCAACCACAACGCAAGCGCGGGCACCTTCTACGAAGGCGCCATGGTGAGCGGCTATCCCTCCGACACCACCGAGGCGGCGGTCCAGGCCAACATCGCAGCCGTCGGCTACAGCACCAGCACCCCCTTCATCCCCGGCGCCAAACTGTCCCTGCAGGCCACCACCTCCTGCTGCACCGGCGACTACCTGCAGCACGACACCAGTGACGACAAGGTCGTCATCGCGCCGGTGACCACCTCCAGTTCCGCCACCGACAAGGGCGATGCGACCTGGATCGTGCGCGCCGGCCTGGCCAACGGCAACTGCGTCTCCTTCGAGTCGGCCAACGCATCCGGCAGATACCTCAGGCACTACGCGTTCCAGCTCCACCTCCAACCCAATGACGGCACGAGCCAGTTCGCCGCCGACGCCACCTTCTGCCCCACCTCGGGCAACAGCGGCACGGGCTACTCGCTGAGATCTTTCAACTACCCGACCAAGTACATCCGCCACTACGGCTTCACCGGCTACATCGCGAGCGACGGCGGCACCAACACCTGGGACACCGCCTCGATGTGGGCCCAGGACACCAGCTGGCTCGCAGCCTCCCCCTGGAGCTGACGAGCAACAAGCCCCGGGTCCGGTGCCGAAGAGAGCCGAAGCCACGCCGAACCCGGTAGGTGTCCACGCGAGCCGCACCGTCCGCGCAGCCGGACACCGGGAAGCGCCAACCCGCACATCACCCACCCAGTGAAGGAGTCTCCGCATGTTCAAACCACCGTGGATACGCAGCGTCAGACGCGCACTCCTCGCGGCCGGTGCCACAGCCGCCCTGGCCGCCGGTCTCCTCACCGCCACAGCAGCCCCCTCCCAGGCCGCCGCCCAGGGGCCGTGTGACATCTACGCCGCCGGCGGCACCCCCTGCGTCGCCGCGCACAGCACCACACGCGCCCTGTACGCGGCGTACAACGGCTCGCTCTACCAGGTCAGGCGCGCCTCGGACAACGCCACCCTGAACATCGGCCTGTTGAGTGCCGGCGGATACGCGAACGCCGCCGCCCAGGACTCCTTCTGCGCCAACACCAGCTGCGTCATCACCGTCATCTACGACCAGTCGGGCAAGGGCAACAACCTCACCCAGGCACCCGCGGGCGGCGCAGCCGGCGGACCGGACAACCTCGCCAACGCCTTCGAGGCGCCGGTCACCGTCGGCGGACACGAGGCGTACGGCGTGTACGTCGCCCCCGGCACCGGCTACCGCAACAACAACACCAACGGCATCGCCACCGGAGACCAGGCCGAGGGCGAGTACGCGATCTTCGACGGCACCCACTTCAACGGCGGCTGCTGCTTCGACTACGGCAACGCCGAGACCAGCAGCACCGACACCGG
This sequence comes from Streptomyces sp. NPDC002144, assembly GCF_053593695.1. Classification (NCBI taxonomy): domain Bacteria; kingdom Bacillati; phylum Actinomycetota; class Actinomycetes; order Kitasatosporales; family Streptomycetaceae; genus Streptomyces; species Streptomyces sp. NPDC002144. Next base: position 1,192 of record NZ_JBSFDB010000050.1, on the reverse strand, counting down.
CAACGGCCACATGGAGGCCATCTACTTCGGCAACAGCAAGTCCTGGGGCTACGGCAGCGGCAACGGCCCCTGGATCATGGCCGACCTCGAGAACGGTCTGTTCTCTGGCGTCAACCAGCACCTCAACTCGGGCGACCCCACCGTCACCAACCGATTCGTGACCGCCATGGTCAAGGGCGGCCCGAACCAGTGGGCCATCCGCGGCGGCGACGCACAGTCCGGCAGCCTGTCCACCTACTACAGCGGCGTACGCCCCAACGTCTCCGGCTACAACCCGATGCACAAGGAAGGCGCGATCATCCTCGGCATCGGGGGCGACAACAGCAAGGGCGCCCAAGGCACCTTCTACGAGGGCGTCATGACCTCGGGCTATCCCTCGGACGCCACCGAGAACGCCGTACAGGCCAACATCACCGCAGCCGGCTACAACAGCGGCTCGACCAGCACCGGTTCGCTGACCCCCGGTTCCCGGATCTCCCTGCAGGCCACCACCTCACCCTGCTGCACCACCGACTACCTCCGCCATGACGACGCCGACACCAAGGTCGTCATCTCCAACATCAGCTCCTCCAGCTCGGCCACCGACAAGGCCGACGCCACCTGGATCGTGCGCGCGGGCCTGGCCAACAGCTCCTGCCTGTCCTTCGAGTCCGCCAACGACCCCGGTCAGTACCTGCGCCACTACAACTACGAGCTCTACCTCAACACGGACAACGGCGGCAGCACATTCGCACAGGACGCCACCTTCTGCCCCACCACTGGCAACAGCGGGGTCGGCCACTCCTTCCAGTCCGTCAACTACCCGACGAAGTACATCCGCCACTACAACTACACGGCCTACATCGCCAGCAACGGCGGCTCCAACGCCTGGGACTCCACATCCTCGTGGACCCAGGACACCAGCTGGCTCACCGCCTCCCCCTGGAACTAGCAGGCAACCGTCCCTCCCTCTGAACACCCCCGGCGAGCACGGCAGCCCTACAGAAGCCAGGGAAGCCGTGCTCGCTCCCTCGTGTGAGGGCTGCAGTGGCGATCAGAGGGTCCTACCTTGTTGGTGGGTTGGACGGGCCGTCGTAAGGTCCAGAGGCCCAGAGACACCGGGTATTTGTGTCCTGAACATGAATGGAGCTGGTTGTAGGAGCAGTTCTTGAAATGGTGCTGTGCGGAAGATGAAGGTTGTTGGCCCTTCGGA